>NZ_CP021425.1:3715000-3980000 GCF_002162375.1 Oleiphilus messinensis
CCGCTGCGTCGTATGACGGGATGTTCCCGGCTTGCGGCGATCCAGATCAGCTTGTAAATCAGCTTCCGTCAGGGCCAGCCCCGGAGGACAACCATCAACAATACACCCCAGTGCCGGGCCATGACTTTCACCAAAGGTTGTGAGGGTAAACAGCTTTCCAATTGAATTTCCTGACATCAGACACCCGTCGAGCTACGTATGAAATATAGAGATAAGAAAAAGGCCGCCATTATACAGAATTCGCTACCCAATGACGATTTTACATTTACAATCACGATGTCGTGAAATACCTCAGGATGGCAGCGCCTGTTCGATGGCCTCGGTAGCCTGCACCAAATCATCCCGCGTCAGCACAAACACGCCGCCACCGCCATGCTCGAATTCAATCCAGGTAAACGGGATTTCTGGATAGGTTTCTTCCAGCGCAATCCAGCTGTTGCCCACTTCCACCACCAGAATTCCGGAGTTTGTGAGATGTGCGGCGGCGTGTTTGAGAATAAATCGAACCAGATCAAGCCCGTCGTTCCCGGCTTCCAGCCCTAAAACAGGCTCATGCCCGAACTCTTCAGGCATTGTGCTCAAATCCTGCTGATCAACATAGGGGGGATTTGAAACAATAATATCGTAACGATCCGAAATTTGATCGAACAGATCTGACTGGATTGCCCTTACACGGTCACCCAGATGATGCCGGGCGATGTTAGATCGCGCCACGTCCAGGGCATCAGTTGAAATATCGACAAGATCGACTTGGGCATCTTCAAATTGAACCGCACAGGCAATGCCGATACAGCCACTTCCGGTACACAGATCGAGAACCCGTTCTACCGGCTCCTGCGGCGCCCAGGGATAAAAGTACTTTTCGATCAACTCCGCTATGGGTGACCGCGGCACAAGCACACGCTCATCAACATGAAACGGCAACCCCATAAACCAGGCTTCGCCAAGTAGATAGGCCGTTGGCACACGAGCTATCACACGTTTGTCCAAGCGCTCCAGCAGCAACGTTTTTTCAACCTGGGTCAGACTGCCACTATACAACGCTTTATCCAGGTCCCAGGGTAAATGCAAACTCTGCAGCACCAATAGCAGCGCCTCATCCAGAGCATTGTCTGTACCGTGTCCGTAGAACAGTTCGGCCTGATTAAAGCGCGACAGCGCAAACCGGACAAAATCTCCGATTGTGTTGAGACTGCTCATCAGATCATCATACTGATAAGCTCCGGCAAAAAGGGTCTTTTGCTCAAGTTGAGAACTGGCCAATTATACGCTCCTGAATCCTGATAATTTCGCAGACCAGCGCTGACGTGGTCATCACCGCCTGCCTTTCAATGGTAATTTATGTTCGCTGGATTATTTGCTCAAGTCCATTTTTTGTTCATGGGCCTGCAGAGCCGCTTCAGCTTGTTTCCTGCCCAGGGCGATAAGCTCGGGAGCTTTGTGATACTCAAACGTTTTGCAAACATGCTTGGGGATGTTGATCAAAATATCGGGCGGATACCCTGCAAGTTTGTATTGGGTCAGGCTACTTTGCATGGTCTCGAACGCCATATTCATAATATCAAACTTGCTAAACTGACCATTACTTTCAAGAACTTCTTCTATCTCATCGTCTCTCGAGTCAGCCTCAACCCGATCACCCTGAATGAACTGGCGACCCGGACTAA
This sequence comes from Oleiphilus messinensis, assembly GCF_002162375.1. Lineage (GTDB taxonomy): Bacteria > Pseudomonadota > Gammaproteobacteria > Pseudomonadales > Oleiphilaceae > Oleiphilus > Oleiphilus messinensis. The sequence goes on from NZ_CP021425.1 coordinate 3,716,668, forward strand.
CGGGGTCAACCCGCGTTGATCGTTCAAGCTGGCTGGATTGATCGCCTCCCCTGCCCTTATTGCCATCTTCCCGCAGCAATCCGGGATCGTTTTGATCATCGCGCTCATTTTTTTCAACGACAGCCGCTTCACTTTTTTCAACAACAGCAGCACTGTTTTTTGGCCAGTCGTCTCTCAGGAAGGCTTCCCGCGCGGACTCGTTTCGCGCTTTTATCGCATCGACCTCATCCTCTGAGGCTAGTCCGTCAGCCAATACGCTTTGCAACGCATCTTTGTCGAACAGTTTTGATGTTTTGTGTTTCACCCGGGTAATCCATTGCTCGAACCGCTCTTCAAAACGAGCCGTCGGCTCCTGCGGCTGTAAACGGATAGTTCGACCGTTTTCCCAGCTCAGGTTCACGGCAACCACCAGATCGGCGTGGGATGCAACGGTGGGCATAATCGGAAGTGGATTTAACAAGCCGCCATCAACCAGAAGACGATCTCCAAGCGCCACCGGTGTCAACAAACTCGGAATCGCCACGGACGCCCGGATTGCTTGATGCAGCGGGCCTTCCTGGAACCAGATCTCCTTGTGGCGCAGCAAGTCTGTTGCAACCGCCGTGTAAGGAATCGGCAAATCTTCTATCGCAATATCACCGATCAACTCACGCACGATAGAAAATACTTTTTCGCCGCGGATTGCACCGGGAGAGGTGATCGACACATCTAGCAGACGCAGAATATCAAATTGATCCAGGCCGGTTGCCCAGTCTTTAAATTCCTTTAACTTTCCGGCGGCATAGATCCCGCCGACCAGCGCGCCCATGGAACACCCGGAAAGCGCGATAATGTCATAGCCATGCTCCTGAAGCACCTCAATTACACCAATATGAGCGTACCCCCTGGCCCCGCCACTGCCAAGAGCCAGCGCAACGGTTGGTTTTTTGTCCGGTTGTGCTTGTTTGATCATAGTATTGATTGGTTACATTATTGAGTGATCAGAAGCAGTTCAACACGATGGCCATCCAACGCCACATCTGGATGGGGCGCAAGCGGACCGACCCCTTTGTAAATCAATCGTTGCTCCGGTAATCCTCGCTTCAGCAACCAATCCCTGACCCGTTTCGCCATCGCCAGAGAGGCCTCTTCCCACTGGCGTACTGTGCGATACTGACGAGTCTGTACCAACACTTCCGAAGTTGGTGACACCGTCCGTGCCGTATGGCCAACAATATACAGATTTAAATGGGCATTTTGCGCCAGCATGGTTTTGAGTTGATCAATTTCGTTCTCGAGGCTGGAAAATTCCAGATCCAATTTCTCATCCGCTGGGACACTGATGATACGCTTCAACGCATTGCCCTGAGATCCGTTTTCCAATCCGCGGGAATTCAAGGACAGTTCCTGAACATAAACATAAACCCGTCGATTGCCGCGTTCAACGGTATAGATGACATATAAACCCGCTTCGGGTGCATTCACGCGAAAAACAGCATAATGCTGCTCGCGATCCTTACCGTATAACACCGCCTCACGAAAAATATCATTCGCCCAGGTATTGCTCTCGCCGCAATCCCGACCTTTGCACTGGTACATTAACGAACCATTGATAGCGCCAATTCTGCGCTCGTAATGCTGAAAAGCCTGAACGGCTGTGTGCCCCCCTTCAACCCGGTATAAAGACCAACTTCCCTGCACATCGAAACGCTGTTCTTTATCCAGTCTTACGGCATTGTTCACACGTTTGACTGCGCTCAATACTACGGGAAAATCAGGGTCACGAATGCTATCGCTACGCTCCAGTCGTGAATAGGGATAAGGATCAAGAGACGGCAGTGTTTCACTCAACACCGAGTGACTCAGGGCAAAAAGTGTCAGGACAACGACGAATCGCCCCAATGATCGCTGTGCATGTCGCAACAAGCAGAGGTAATCCGGTAGACGTATCATAATCATGTTTTATTATGTGCTCTTTTGTCTAAAAAAGGATTGATAACAGACGCTACAGCTTCAGGACTCCCCTCCAGGTGAAGATGATGATGTCCACACAGCTCATGCACTTCGCGTTGCGCCAGACAAGCTAGCCGTTTTTTCACAACGGCACTGCGAATCAGGAGTCCATCTTTAGCGAGAATAACACAGGTTGGAGATTTAACCGCAAGTAATATCGCCTGAACCTGCTCTTCTGACAAACGCATCAAGGAAGGGTACCGCAATCGGGCATCTGTGCGCCAGGTTACACCGCCATTACAGGGCTTGATACCTCGCGCCACCAGCCGTGCTGCCGCATCCTCACCCAGTGCGGTAATTCCCTTCATCCTCGCTGCCACAGCATCATGGATATGAGTGTAGACAGGTTGTGCATTTCGGTGAGATAAGCGTTTATCGATCGCTTTACGCAAGCCTCTGGGTAGTTTCTCCGGCTCATCGGAAAAAGGGCCAACGGAATCTATTAAAATCAGACTATGCAACCACTCCGGATAGGTCGCAGCCCAGATAACCCCGATTACGCCCCCTAAAGAGTGGCCCAAATAATGAACCTTTTGCAAGCCAAGTGCAGCGAGGAAGGACTGAATATCCAGAACAGACTCAAGCAAATGGTATTGCTCAGCAGGGCTCAAATGACCACTTCGTCCGTGACCGGGCAAGTCCAGCACCAGATAACGGAAGTGCTCAAGATTCAAATGCGGCATCAGGTTACAGAAAGACGCCGCATTATCCAGCCAGCCATGAACAACCAGCACCGGTTCACCCAGGGGACTACCCCACTCCTGAAAAGCAATCCGGCAACGCTCGGTTTGCACACTTTGCTCTGTCACCTTTAACCCCATAACCCACCCTTACACTGAATATAGACGAAACGCTGATCCCGCACTGCCAACCTTCCGTCCAAACAGACAACAGTACAAACTTTATCCATTCCGGGTTGGCTTCTATAATTCTAATTCAACCTATACTGTTGAGACCGGTTACACCCGACTCACAAAAACCTTGTCATCCGCTTACGGTACCTCAGAAATGCCAGCAGAGCACCCTGATAATACATTAGATGATACCCGTTTTTGGCAAGATGATGGTGCCGACAAATCCCTTGAGGATCTCGCCGCACGTCTGGAAGCTCGGGCGCGAACCGGGAATCCGATGCAAAAGTTTGCCCTGCGCCGATGTCAGTTACCCGGCATTAACCTGGTCAATGCACACTCCAAATCCGGGTTCAAACTCACTCATAGCGATTTATACCGGGCGGATTTGCGTAAAGGGCACTTTTTCAATGTCGACTTCAGCGGCAGCTCACTGATGAAAGCCAATCTGGAGGGTGCCAACCTGCACTGTGCAAATCTGAGTGACTGCAATCTGCTCGGTGTAAATCTGGAAAAGTGTAAACTGGAAAATGTCACCTGGGGTTCTGAATTGATCCAGGAAAAACAAGCCAGAGCCACCCGCAATATCGCCGAAAAGCACGAATATTATCAACAGGCAGAAGAAATTTACCGGCACCTGAGAAAAGTTACGGAGTCCGAAGGCCTGTTCGAGCAGGCCGGTACATTTTTCCAGAAAGAGATGGTCATGCGACGCTACCAGATGCCACGATATTCCAGCCAACGCATAATCTCCCGCATGGTGGAAATATTTTGTGGTTATGGCGAACAGCCCCTGAGAGTCATTCTCTTTTCTATCATCGCCATCATTTTTTTTGCGGTATTGTACCTGCTCACCGGTATCACCGAGTCCGATCATCTGCTCAGACTGAACTTCGACAACTCCTTTCAGGACAATATTTCGCAATTGCTCAAGTGTCTGTATTTTAGCGTCGTGACCTTTACCACACTGGGGTACGGCGACCTTGCCCCCACAGGGTGGGCTCGAGGGATCGCCGCAACAGAGGCGTTTATCGGGAGCTTTACGCTGGCCTTGTTTGTTGTTGTCTTTGTAAAGAAGATGACGCGCTAGTTGCTGACTCGCTTGGGTATTTTGAACAGGCGATAAAAATTTTCCGATGTTACTTTCGCGACAGTCTCGACACTAACACCTTTCAGCTCCGCTATCTTTTTCGCAATCTCAACAACATAAGCCGGCTCGTTCGATTTGCCTCGATAAGGCACCGGGGCAAGATAAGGGCTGTCAGTCTCGATCAACATATTCTCAAGGGGCGTTTTTTCTGCAACCTCTCTAAGAGCTTCGGCATTTTTGAAGGTCACAATACCGGAGAACGAAATCAAAAAGTTGAGCTCCATCGCCTGTTCAGCCATCTCCCAGGTTTCAGTGAAGCAGTGCATCACACCACCCACAGCGGTATCCGCGTGCTCACGCATAATCGCCAGTGTATCTTCACGGGCATCACGGGTGTGGATAATGGTAGGCTTTTTGGTGATTGATGAGGCTTTAAGATGGGCAGCAAATCGAGACTGCTGTTGCGCTTGCGTATCATTACCGTAGTAATAATCCAGACCGGTTTCTCCAATCGCAACAATTTTTGGATCATCCGCAAGTTCAACCAAACGCTCTACAGATGGCTCCTCGCCCTCGTTTTCAGAAGGGTGAACACCAACCGATGCATAAATATCATCGTTGTTTCGCGCAATGCGCAAAACATCCTCGTAGTGCTCCAGTTGAATCCCGACACAGAGCATGGCCTCTACACCGGCCACGCGAGCCTGCTCCAGTGGCCTATTCAAATCCCCGTCGTGGTGGGAAAGCTTTAAACGATCGAGATGGCAATGCGAATCTACAAACATGAACTAATGCGCCCCAATGTCCTATACCAAATTACTACATCTAATTACTGCACATATTACTGCACAATAGTACGACAGCAATATCAGGACGCCACTTTACCTTAATCAGACTCGGGATTCACCTTAGACACGGAGATTACTTGAAAACAGGCAGACTGCCTTGAAGCACGCATTACATCGTGTGCGTAGGACGGTCGGAGCTGAGTGCACCGGCAAGATAATTTTCAATTTTGCTCTTCGCCGTTTCATCATCGCCGTTAAACTGAACACCGATCCCTGCGGCACGATTGCCCTGGGCACCCTTGGGTGTAATCCAGACCACTTTGCCTGCAACCGGGATTTTTTCCGGCTCGTCCATCAAGTTAAGCAAAAGAAAGACTTCATCACCCAGCTGATAGTTTTTCGCAGTCGGGATAAACAACCCACCATTTTTAACGAAAGGCATGTATGCCGCATACAAAACTGCTTTGTCTTTGATGGTTAACGTTAGAATACCGTGACGGGCACCTAATCCTGGAGGCATACTCGATTCCTGTTAAATAATATCCTGTAAATAAACGTCTCTTTTGACAATTAAAACCTATATCACTGAGTTTTCAAGTTTAACGCGACCACAACTAACGCCCCCACCTGCATTCGGACTATGCTCTCTGCCGCCGCATCAATGATTGCCAGGACAACAACAACGTTTCCAAAAGCAGCAATTCGTTAGGATTGGTCTTCCGGTTTACTGCCGTTATCCCCTGCAGAATTTCGTCTTGCATTTCAAACAACCGAATCCCGGAACTGCGCTGGGCCAGGTACTTCCACATTTCCAGTTTTGCAGTAACGGTCAGCGCGGCTTCATTTGTGGTCAGCTGATAACGAATAACCTGCTGAATCCACACCAACTGCCACTTTAAAAGATCCAGCAAGGGGTGACTCTTCCAGTTTTGCGCCAGCTCGACCGCAGACGTCTGCCCCTTCAACAATTTGGCTAACCCCTCAATAATGTCGGGTAACTTCAAAGCGGAATCATCCGTAAGCCACTGATAAACCTGTAAGGGCGCTCCACGGCCATGGGCCATCAATAAATCCAGTGTTGCATCATCAATATTAAGCTGAGCGGATTGACATTGCGCTAACAACCACGATTTGCTGGTGGCTAGATCAGGCTGATCAAAGCGCACAGTCTGGCACCGTGAACGTATGGTCGGCAGCAGTTGCCCGGTACGATGGGTGACCAGTATAAACAGTGTGTGCTCGCTCGGCTCTTCAAGGCTTTTGAGCACAGCATTGGAAGCGTTGGTGTTCATCGCCTCTGCAGGCGTAATAATTATGACCTTACGCGCGCCCACCTGTGCTGACTGGGCAATCACGGGCTCCAGCTGACGGATCTGGTCGATCTTGATAATGGTGCTGTCTTCTTCCGGCTGTGCGACAACATAATCGGGATGGGTCTCACCCGCAAACAACAGGCAACTTTTGCACTGCTGACAAGGGATAGCATAGGTGCCTGCATCATTGACATCTTGGCTTTCGGGCTGGTCGTTTTTTGCATTCGTTGGGTCTGCATTCGCCGGGCCAGATACAATGGGTGCGTCAGATACAATGGGTGCGTGACACAGAACCAGCTTCGCAAACTGTTCTGCACACTGTTGCTTACCAATTCCCTCCGCCCCATAGAGCAAAAACGCATTGGGTAACCTGTCATTCAACAACGCATCGGACAGAAAATTCCAAGCGCCCTGTTGCCAGGGTAAAAAAGGACTATCGCCCATCGAATCGCACCTTAAAGCCTTTTTACACCAAATTTCTTGAGGCGCTTACCATACACGCTTTGGGAAAATCTTGAAACTTTATCTTTAAACGCTTTAACCTCTTGCTGCCGGGACAGAATTTGACCCGCCTCAGGGGAAAACGTATAGCGGATATAGTCCTGTGTAATGCGATCAACCAGCTCTGTCTGCTCCGGCAACGTCGCCTTAACCTTGCGCGAAAAATCCAGCGGCCCTTCATGCCCCGAGTAGTCAATACCTACAGACTGACAGGATCTGATAAACCTCAGATACAACCTGACCATTACCGGGTAATGGTGCCGATTGCGTTGATACCAGGACCACCCGGTAAACGCCAGCGCAAATAGTGTAATCAATCCCGTCATGGTGGCCACCAATGCAAAGACGATATCTTTTTTCATCCACGCCGGCAGCAGCCCTTCCTGTACATCGGCGTTATAGCCTACGATCCATTTTTGCCATTGATAGTTCAGCGAGTCCAATTGCCACCGGACCCAGCGAACGAGCTGAAAGTCGTTATAGCGCGCAGGTGAAAACAAATTGTCCTGGAGAAACGAGCCCTCCTCACGCACTGCCTCCTGTAAACCCGATTCAATACGGGAAGGCGATACATAGGCCGTGGGATCCACCCGCTGCCAGCCGACCCCTTCACGCCACAACTCCACCCAGGCATGGGCGTCGAATTGATGTACCGTGATATACTCGCCACTCTCATTCCATTCCCCTCCTTGATATCCCGCGACAACGCGCGCAGGGACACCCGCCAAACGTGCCAGATAAGCAAAGCTGCCGGCATAGTGGGCGCAAAACCCTTTCCTGGAATTAAACAGAAAATCATCAACAAAATCTTCTGAAAGCAATGGTGGGTTAAGTGAATAGAAAAAGTTATCGCGCTGAAACATTTGCAAGACCGCTTGCAATAAAGCATCCGGGTCTTCGTATGTTTTTTGCAGCTCGGCGACCCACTCCCGCGTTTTAGGGTTACCGAGGCGGGTGGTTTGAGTGTATCGCTGATAATCACGATCAGAGAGACTGAGTACATCCTGGCGCACCCGCCCCCGTTGCGGATCTTCCCCCTGTTTTGCCCCTGCCCGATCCAGTCGGTAAATCGTCGGTTGATAAACAGGCTGATAAAAACGCACCAGCCCGTGCCGATCTATCGTAATGTTATTACTGGCCACCACCGGATCATCCAGTCCAAACGCCCATTGATTGCCGGAAACCTCCATCACGACGGTATAGGCCTCGGGAGAAACATTATCAAAAAGCTTTACATCGATGAGTTTACCCAGGACTGGCGTCCGATCGAACTCGGTTGTAAACCACCTGCGGCCGTTAAAAGTATCCATAATCAACCCCCTCCAATACCATTCAGAGCGAGGCGGCGGTTCACCTTCAAAATTAACGCGAAAAACCTTTTCATCCGATTGAGCGAGGCTGGCAATACTGCCGGGGGCCATGCTACTCGATAAACCTGTTCTGGCCTCCCCGGTTTTAAGCGGCACACTCCAAAGTGGCGCAACACGGGGAAACAGAAAAAACATCACGAGCATCACCGGAATGGTGAACAGTGAAATTTTAAATACAGACTTGATTTGTGTGCGTTTGCGGGACGCGCCGGAAACCGTTGCATTGAGTTGGTTGATTCTCGCCAGCAAGTAAAACATTCCAGCCAGCACCACAAACTGATACATCACCCAGAGTATACCTTGTTCGAACAGAAACAATGTCGCGCAAAAATAGAAGTTCAAAATAATATAATTGGCCGCATCGTTTTTACTTTTCACTTCCAGCAACTTCAAGGCAATGGCCAACATAAAAAAGACCGCTGCAGAATTGATATTGACGCCACTCCGGAATAAATAAAAGCAGGACAAACTGGTCACCACCACAGCGGCGACTTTTTGGTAACTTTTGGGGTATCCAATCTTGCCAAGCGCGATCAATATTCGCCAGGCCAGAATCAGAAAGAAGAACACACTCAGTAAGAACGGCACCCGATCCAGATGGGGAAACAGCAACGCACTGAACATGAAAACCAGACCATAAATATCCAGGGTACGGACAGGACGGCGAAGGGTGATACGACTGGAAAACAGACTAAACACAATTACGGAGCCTCTGTGAGGTGATAACATCAGGATTCGCTGTGCAGTTCATACCGACTCGGCACCATACAGTGCGAGCAACTCCAGGCATTGAGTCAAATGAACCTGACCAAACGACGGCGCCAACCTGTTTTGTCCGATAATCAAACCATAAGGCTGATTACGTTTATCCGCAGCCAGTAAATCAAAACACATATTTTCCAGCCGAAGCTCGATATTGCCCGCATTGTAATTCTCGAAGCAGATATACTGGGGATCGCCCACTTGATGCTCGAATTCCTTAACGTATAACTCGCCCCGTTGGGCAAAACGCTTCCACGCAATGTACTTGATCGGGTCACCAGGACTGTAATCCCGTATACCAAAAAAGTCATCACCGCCTTTCAAGCGTTTATTTTGATCACTGTCTTCAATACCGGATTGTTCTGTTGAAACCGAAACCCCTTGTGTTGGTTTCGGGTAAACAATTACGCTGCAATCAAGGTCGACCCAGCTCCAGACCCGAATCAATCCAAACGGGTAAAAGGATTCAATCAATAACCTTCCCGGCCGCCAGCGTCCCCGCTTACCGGTCAAGGCTGTAATCGAAAAATGGCTCGGCCCCGAGGCGCTGGAACAATCAACAAATACGGGATAATCATCCTGCCATCGGAGCACAATATCCCGGTGTGCCGTCTTCGGGATCAGGGAAACCTGAAAATTGGCCTCTTCCCCCGCATAAACATTATTGACGCGACCAAACTGGATCGTAAGCCCGAGCAGATTGGAATAAGCCACCAGAATATTGGCAATCAGAATACTGGCGAGAAGGAAGGTTAACAGGTAAATCATATTATTCTGGTAGTTGATGGCCGTCAGTAACAACAAGGCAATGACCGCACAAAACGCCAGTCCCTTCTGAGAGGGAAAAACGAAAATCGATTTCTGCTCCAGCGTTACCGACTCTGACGGCGGGATTCTTCGATGCAACCACTTCCTGAACTTACGATTCAACCCTTTCGATATCGATTTATCTGATTCAACTATTTGCCCGGCAGTCACATAATCTCCTGAATAATCTGGACCAACTGGTATTTCATACGCGCTAAAGCATTTCGAATGCCCGAATCATAAGTCTAGATCAACATTGGCAACCACACCGAATCAAGACCGAGTTAACATTATCGCGCTACGTAACAAAGAATAAACAAAAACGTTACAAAATGATTTTATTCAGCTATTGATATTTGTTGTCAAACCCCTAATACTCTGTTATGAAATCTCGGATAACAGAGAACCGCCATGCCTACTCAAAAACCAAGTAAAAAGTTAATGCGATTGGCCAGTCCACTTCTGCCTCTCGGCCTTGCCATCATAGCCAGCTCGGCTAATGCAGGCGTACGCTCCCTGACTAGTGATGAAATGACCGAAACCTACATTCAGGATTCGACCATTATCGTTACCTCTGCGAAGCGCGACGTGGATGATGAAAAGAAAGCGAAAGCCTATGCCACGCTAACCATCTCCCCCGGTGAAGCGGCCCAGACCGAGGCCGAAGAGCAGGTTGAGTTCGAAGAATTCCGGGATCGACAAGATCAAATGGTAGAAGGTGCCGTTGCCGCAGCGGAAGAACAGGCACGCGATGCCACCTTCGCCCTGCTGGAACAAAACGCAATATTGCCGCCACCCGATGTGAGTGGCATAACCGCCCCGAGACCCATGCCCAATATTCCGGGCTTTGCTGTTCCCGAGGGTGATTTCAATTATCAGTTCTATGGCAACCAATTGGGCCTGGGTAAAGTAAACGATCAACTGGTGATGTCATTCGGCAACCTGCCAGGCATTGAAGACGTTAACCTCCCCCGCGCAATCAACGAAGGCCCGATCCAGATGACCCCAAGACCGGGCGGTGGATTCGACCTGATTATCGACATTCCGCAGAACTGATGCTGGGTATTCAAAACCTCACCTGTATGGGGGTGGGGTTTTTCTCAGTTTAAATTTCCATTCTTCTTGAGCCATGCTGAACGAGAGCAAATCGTCAGTAATAGCCTTGGCCACCAGCGAACTTCCGGCTTGGAACTATGTCGAAGTTTATTTTCGACTTAAGCCTTCCTCTTTTTCATCTCATCTGAAGCATCACCGAGCAACTCGGGGCACTTTACGCTCGAAATTTATAGTTCACGCCCCTTCCAATACTATTTTTTCCACATCACCGCGATAGTTTTTGGGGGGATTACAGGATAAGTACTGAGTGGCATACCAAATTCCGTAATCCGACGTTTGAAAGTTACGAGTGGGTGTCCCATGAAATGGATCAAGCCCAAGCTTATACGTTTTCAGAGAAATTAATCGATTCAATTCCTATATTAGAATTCACAAAAGCTAGTACTATTTTTTCAAGGTACCAATTCACATCGGTGCATCCACCTTCAGAAAGCACTTGTCGGTTTATTGTCAGACAAACGGTAAATGTACAATCTTGCCGGAATAAAAACTCCCCGCCTACTCCTGATTCTTTCCATGTCAGTGTTATACCAATTAACTCACCGCTTTTCTCTTTCTTATGAAAGATTTCTATTAAGTCATCGTTATCGAAACCTGCTCGCTCCCAATCAAAGTCCTCATCACCTAAGGGAAGATATAAAGCTCCTCCTTGATAATTGAAACCCCACCCGAATTTCAACAACACTCTAATAATTTCTACAATGGTGTGTATAGAATCAATTTTTGAATACCACTTAAAATCTATATCTGCTGAAATAGCCATGTTCCCTTAATGCTCAAAATATTGCGATAACAGGACACCCACTCAAAATATAACTTACGAGTGGGTGTCCTCATTATTATTGTGGAACCGGTTGATTGGACCAGGCGCATTCAACAGGAAGACAAGCGCGGATCGATCTCAACAACGCTCCCCCCATCCTGCAACGCTTGAACATCAATGAAGGAGAACAGTGGATGCAACTCACCGGGAAAATGGAATTATTATTTCCAACCTTCGTGGGCCATGCTGACCGGGTGAAAATCGCCAGTAAGACCCTTGGCCACCAGCGAGTTTCTGGTTTGGCTCAATGTCGAAGTTTATTTTCGACTTAAGCCTCCTCTTTTTCATCTCGTCTGAAGCATCACCGAGCAACTCGGGGGAACTTTACGCTCGGGATTTTTCGTTCACGCCCCTTTCAGCATTAAACTTGCCACCTCAACGCGATAGTTTTCCCTTTTACCTGCAATACGTGCCAGCTACGTACTGAGTGACATACCAAGTTCCGTAATCCGACGTTTGAAACTTACGGGTGGGTGTCCTCGTTATTCTTTTAAACGTGTTTTAGTTGCTGTATGACACCGATCCACGGATTCTTTCCCAAAAATCCTGTAACTCGGGGAATTCATTTTCTATTACGTTGTTTAGAACAAATTCTATTTGACGAACATTCTCAACTTCTTCACTTGCCTGCTCTCTTACGAATGGCACTAATTGATACCACACGAAAACAACAATATCCGGTTGCTTTAACGCCAGCAACTTAATATGGTTGATTACATTTTTTACGCCTATTGCATTCGAAATTGTAGTAAGCCAGTATCTTATCTCTGATTCATCCTTCCTCGAAAGGCCAACATCAAGTAGTTTAAGAAAATTTTCCTTTCCTCTAATAACTTTTGCTGCCAGAGCAAGTCCGGAGAAACGAACTCTCCGGTCATTACTTTTCAATATGGCCATAACTACCTGAAATGAGTCTTCTTGACCCATTTTTTTTAACTCTGTCGAGAGTTCGTGTAAGGCTGTTTGATCCGGAAGACGAGATATCAAATATTCCATTTATAGTTTCCTAATGCCTTTTGAATAGTTCTACCGGTAGTCCCGACTGCCACGCAAAATCTGGTGACGGCTGATAATGGGCCGAGTTATTAGCCCATTCCCTGATAGCTCCTCTTGTTCCTGCTGAATATCCGAATCTTATTGTACAAGCACAATCAACCTGTAAAGCTCCTTGTGATATATCAAAGTGACCGGCTGTGCTTGGTTTTGCAACATAAGTATGGCCATTAATTGTCACAAAATTATATTCACCTTTTGCCGTATATCTACCACCATGACGCCCGACTAAATAATATTTACCGTTTTCCTGAATCAAGCGACGGTGTGTAACAGGATACCATGTATCACCTTCATAACGCGGATCAAGTTTCTGCGGTGTAATTGTTCGATCATTTCCCTCTTGCAACATAATTCCTGGCGATAAATCACCTGGGATTGGAGATTCTGTTGACTATGGTCCAGTAAGATATAACAGGACACCCACTCAAAATATAACTTACGAGTGGGTGTCCTCATAAAATGTCAGAACTTGAACTTGAACTTGAACTTGAACTTGAACTTGTAACTTGTACTTGAACTTGTACTTGTACTTGTACTTGGGCAGGAGCCGAAGCCTTGGGGGGTTGTGTAGACCAACAGTATTTTCTAGCCAACCAGGGATAAGAATGCATCTACAAATCAATAATAATCGGGTATTTAATTACTTCCCCATTAACAATTTGCCAGAGAATTTTGTTGAGCCGTTTTGCTTCTCCTAGATTATTTAGTAACACTTTTTCAAGTTCATCATCTAGATTAATCGTTTTGATAGGCGAATTTAGACTGTATTGCGCTTCACACACGTAGCGTTTCCCATCAATACTAAATTCAAGACTCATACGATTTAACGCGGGAACGTTTTCAACACCATGCAATATCAAGATCATCACTTGAGCACTGCCTGCTCTCCCCCTGTGGCAGGATAATTAAACAGTTAAACAGGACACCCATTACAGTCTGGAGTGACCTACCTCGTTTGAAACTTACAAGTGGGTGTCCTCGTTATTTTTAGAGACGCCAAAAATTGGTCAAATATTAAGAATCCATTCTAGTTGTAACTCTCCATATCCTGCATTATCACATTAAGTAATTCTTCAAAATTTCTCCACCCCTTTTCTCCTCTATACCCATCCACGTGAGTTCTTCCCATATCAACAATAACAACTGGGTAATCATTGGTATCTGAGATCGAAACGTCAAAACATGCTGGCCCCGCATCATTTGCATCGTAAGCAAACGGTACTAGCATGTTTTTACCAAAGAAAAGATTAGAATCGCGAAGCGCAAGATATTGATTAAACTCCTTCAAAGGTTCGTTCGAAGGAGTTTGTGGGAGCCTAACAACAAAGTCAGTCATCAACAAACACTTATAAAGTAGATAAGCTTTGAAAAGATCGGGCAATGAGTGCCCAAGACATTCTTCAATCTTGGCTAAATCTGATTCTTTGAGGGGGCTATCAACTGGTTTCCATTCAGCCCAGCCATCAGCATCAGGACTTCCTACCATCATGTTGGTTGGAACTTCCAGTGCAAAACCCTCTCCAGAGTTGGACAAAAATGTGTCCACAAACTTCTCAATGACTTTCTTATTATGTAAAGAAATCTCGTCGTTTAACATGTAAATAACCCCTGATAATCATTCAAAAGGATCATGCCATACTCGTTCTCTCGGTACGGGAAATGTCCAGGGCCGAGGCTCCAATAGTCCAGAATTGGGATTTAACCTTTTATTTTAAACAGGACACCCACTCGAAATATTGACCCACTCTAAAATTACTGTATATTCAAACAGAACTGCCACTCTTCAAAGGATCTCGATAACAGGACACCCACTACAGTCTTGAGTGACACCGGGGGCTTGTCACAGTGCTTGTTGCATTTGTAACATTAGGGCATCATAGTGATAGGCCTCGACTTACGTTGGCTTTTATTTTTTTTGCTTGATGCCTCAATTTTTGTGTAGGGGCATTCTTAGAACATATATTAAGAGCATTAACAAGCTCCTCATCATACCGTAACCGCTCAACATACTTTAAGGACAAGTCACACCAGTATACTGAACCTGAGTTCATAGCTGAAAGAGCCACCTCTTGAAAGGGAAAGCTCTCTATCAGCTCTACTGGTAGTTGCGAGGATTGGAGCCCCTTTTTTATAGCCATTTTGACATCCAATAAAACTGCTTCGAGAATTGGGTATAGTGGCATATAAGATTGATCTGAATAAAACTCATATACAGACTCTTTACCCATTCTGACCCAGTTACCATTGCATGATATCCCTAAAATTAGCCCGAGAGACCCTAGAGTAACAACTTCAATCCATTTAAGGGACTTTCTTTCATCACCATCAATGGGACTTTCCCTCCAAGAAGTTACCTGTAAAAACAGCTCTCGGTTCATAACAAGTTCTCTATTTCCTAAATGTCGCAGAATGGGTAATGTCAACACGAAATATAACAGGACACCCACTCAAAATATAACTTACGAGTGGGTGTCCTCATTATTATTATTGTGGAACCGGTTGATTGGACCGGGCGCATTCAACAGGAAGACAAGCGCGGATCGATCTCAACAACACTCCCCCCCATCCTGCAACGCTTGAACATCAACGAAGCACAGTGGATGCAACTCACCGGGAAAATGGAATCATTATTTCCAACCTTCGTAGGCCATGCTGACCGGGTGAAAATCGCCAGTAAGACCCTTGGCCACCAGCGAGTTCCTGGTTTGGCGCAATATCGAAGTTTATTTTCGACTTAAGACACCCTTTTTTTCATCTCGTCTGAAGCATTACCGAGCAACTTGGGGGCACTTTACGCTCGGGATTTTTCGTTCACGCCTCTTCCAGCATTAAACTTGCCACCTCAACGCGATAGTTTTCCCTTTTACCTGCAATACGCGCCAGATACGTACTGAGTGACATACCAAGTTCCGTAATCCGACGTTTGAAACTTACGGGTGGGTGTCCTCGTTATTCATATTCATAAAAAAGAAATTTTGAATCTGTGGTGGCGATGGCATGTGCAATTCAGTGGTTACCTATATGGAACGTCAACACGCCCTAGAAGTGTATTTTTCTAAAAGTTCAACTATTTCAGAATCAGCATCATTTTTGGCCTGATCAAGAGCGGTAATTCCGTCCTTGCTTTCTATTGCAAGATCAACATTTTCGTCAATCAGTGCTTTAACTACTCGAAGGTCATTTCCATAAACCGCTGCCATTAAAGGCGTAGCACCATCTGAGTCTTGAGCATTAACATCGGCACCAGATCCAACAAGCTTGGTAACAATATCTAAGTAGCCTTTCTCACATGCTTCTATTAATGGCGTCGCTCCCACCTTGTTTCTAGGATCAACATCAGCCCCTCTATCTAATAATGCATCCAGAAGATCTACTCTATTATTAACACTAGCAAGAAATAGAACCGTCATACCTTCGTTGTTGACACCATTAATATTTGCTCCGTTTGATAGCACAAATTCTATACAATCATCGTTTTCAAAAAACACTGCGGCCATCAGCGGTGAATTTCCCTTAAAATCACAAAGCTCCAGACTAGCACCTAAGCTTGTCAATTTCTCTACTACATCCAAATGCCCAGATGCTATCGCAGCCAAAAGGGGAGTTACCCCTTCACTATTTGACTTATCGATTAGTTCTTTAGCAGCATCAGCAATGAGTGAAACAGAGGCAACATCACCTCGCGCCGCACTAAGAATCAGCGAGGAATTTCCTTCAACTGTTACATCTTCCAAGCTAGCTTGCTTTTCTATTAAGAAGCTCACGATCTGTGATTGTGAAGAATCACAAGCCACTAATAAAGGAGTATAACCTTTCTTGCCTTTAGAATTAATGTCAACGCCAGAGGACAATAAATCGGTTACGAGAGCTATGTCTCCTTTTGAAACAGCTTTAAACAACTTTTCTTTCTTCGAGAAACCTAACATGGCGCGCCTTTGGTTAGAAACAATTGTAAATGTGAATGATAGCTCGACTTAATTTATTCATTGTCAAATGTTTCGTAAAGACCATATCCGAAATTTAACTGGACACCCACTCGAAATACACTCGAAATATTGACCCACTCTAAAATTACTGTATATTCAAACAGAACTGCCACTCTTCAAAGGATCTGAAGACATGCCTAAACCAAGGAAAGCACAAATTTCTCTCGATGCAACGCCCTACTACCATTGCATTTCCCGCTGCGTACGTCGCAGTTTCCTTTGTGGTATTGATCAGTACACTGGTAAAAGCTATGAACACCGTAGACGGTGGGTCGAGGATCGTTTGATCCTCTTGGCACGCACCTTTGCTATTGATGTCTGTGCCTTTGCTGTGATGTCAAACCACACCCATACGGTGCTCCGTATTAACGAAGCAAAAGCCGAAAACTGGAGTACAAGAGACGTTATTGAACGTTGGCACTGTATTTTTGCCGGAACAACGATCTCTAGACGTTTTCTAAAGGGCGATACACTGCTCGAATGTGAGCTCAATCAAATCACTGCTCTGGCTAAGTTATGGCGAGCGCGACTACAGGATATCAGCTGGTTCATGCGGTCATTAAATGAGCCGATTGCACGAGCAGCCAATCAGGAAGACCAATGCACCGGGCGATTCTGGGAAGGCCGCTTCAAATGCCAGGCACTACTGGATGAACAAGCTATAGCGGCCTGTCTTGCCTACGTCGATCTGAACCCGATCCGAGCAGGCATTGCCAATTCACCAGAATCATCGGATCACACCTCCGTTCAAAAGCGAATTAGAGCAGCAAAATCAGACTCACCCTATCAACCGGATTACCTGCTCCCCTTCGTCGGAAACTCCAGAAAAGACCAGCCGGATGGACTTCAGTTTAATTTGCAAGATTACTTGGAACTGGTTGATTGGACCGGGCGCATTCAACGGGAAGGCAAGCGCGGATCGATCTCAACAACACTACCGCCCATCCTGCGACGCTTGAATATCAACGCAGAACAGTGGATGCAACTCACCGGGAAAATGGAATCATTATTTCCAACCTTCGTGGGCCATGCTGACCGGGTGAAAATCGCCAGTAAGACCCTTGGTCACCAGCGAGTTTCTGGTTTGGCGAAATATCGAAGTTTATTTTCGACTTAAGACACCCTTTTTTTCATCTCGTCTGAAGCATCACCGAGCGACTCGGGGGCACTTTACGCTCGGAATTTTTCGTTCACGCCCCTTCCGGCAATAAACTCGCCACCTCAACGCGATAGTTTTCCCTTTTACCTGCAATACGCGCCAGATACGTACTGAGTGACATGCCAAGTTCCGTAATCCGACGTTTGAAACTTACGGGTGGGTGTCCTCGTTATTTTTGCGAAACTCCAGAAAAGACCAACCGGATGGACTTCAGTTTAATTTGCAAGATTACTTGGAACTGGTTGATTGGACCGGGCGCATTCAACGGGAAGACAAGCGCGGATCGATCTCAACAACACTACCGCCCATCCTGCAACGCTTGAACATCAACGCAGAACAGTGGATGCAACTCACCGGGAAAATGGAATCATTATTTCCAACCTTCGTGAGCCACGCTGACCGGGTGAAAATCGCCAGTAAGACGCTTGGCCACCAGCGAGTTTCTGGTTTGGCGCAATGTCGAAGTTTATTTTCGACTTATACCCCCCTCTTTTTCATCTCGTCTGCAGCATCACCGAGCAACTCGGGGGCACTTTACGCTCGGGATTTTTCGTTCACGCCCCTTCCAGCATTAAACTTGCCACCTCAACGCGATAGTTTTCCCTTTTACCTGCAATACGTGCCAGCTACGTACTTAGTGACTTACCAAGTTCCGTAATCCGACGTTTGAAACTGACGAGTGGGTGTCCTCGTTATTTGTTTTCTTAGAACATATATTAAGAGCATTAACGAGCTCCTCATCATACCGTAACTGCTCAACATACTTTACGGGTGGGTGTCCTCATTATTTTGAAACTTATGAGTGGGTGTCCTCGTTATTCGCCACACGCCACATACCTAATTGCGTAAACTACCGTTTGAAACTTACGAGTGGGTGTCCCGTCCCCACCGCGTTCCGGCAAGGCAATAAACTCGCCACCTCAACGCGATAGTTTTCCCTTTTACCTGCAATACGTGCCAGCTACGTACTGAGTGACATACCAAGTTCCGTAATCCGACGTTTGAAACTTACAACTTACGGGTGGGTGTCCTCGTTATTTGGTGGGTGTCCTCGTTATTTTATTTGACGATGTGGCCAATGGGCGCGTGATGAGTGCCGAGGACTTAAGGCAAGAGATTAAAACATGGTAGTGTGGTCACTGGATGCCAGGCTACAGCTAAAAGAGATTCACCGGTTTATCGCCCGAGACTCGGAAACCTATGCCCAGCGTGTCACGGATGAAATGGTAGAACGCTCCATGCAACTGGACAAGCTACCTTACCGTCATCGGATGATGCCGGAATTAGGGGAAGAAACGGTTCGGGAGTTTTCCATTTACTCGTATCGGGTGATCTTTGAGATTCTGCCGGATGAGCACATCGCGGTCATTGCGGTTGTGCACAAACGGCAGGATATCCAGCCCGATGATATTCACCGGGCTTGAAGAGTAAAACAACGGCATTTCAGATATTTTAGAAAAAACTAAGGAATACTGCTGAACTGCCCTCACTATCGGCAATACCTACAGTTTATTCCTAGCCTACTAAAGACACTAAACTATCTTCATCATCGTAGTGTATTATTAACTTCTGAACATTTTTCAATATCAGTTCATTTGTTATCGTTTTTTGTAGTTCACCAATAATTGTGATGCGATCAAAATAAACCAAATACTTGCCCCCTACACAACAAGTTAGATGATCAAGAGTTTTATCCAGTAAATCTTCTTCAACAACGTTAATCCGATACTCATTTGTGCGATTGTCATCGTCAGATAAAATCATCTCGTTGTTAATGTCGACAAGCAAGTTCGAAGTAATTTCTACTTCGTAACCGATAAGTCTATCTTGTTCTAAAAAAGTAGTTTTTACATCCATAGATAAAAGCCTATTTTATAGTTACTCCTTGCCCCAGAAACACTTCTTTAAATGCATCTAAAGTCTGAAAATATGCCCTACCATGGGGGTCTCTAATTGCCACGACATCCTGACCTTGCCTGCGAGTTATTCCATCGACAACAACTGCATGACCACCCTGAGGAGTTCTTATTGCAACAATGGCTGGGTTTTGACCTGAAGTAGCTCGACTCAATGCATCAATAGTTAATCGCCTATTAAAGGTCGCATCCAAGCCATTTGCTGACAACGTTCGAGCAAGCTCATCAATTCTAACAACACGATTCGAAGCACCAGTCAGCCCAGCAAGCTCAGTAACATTGCGACCAGGTAACAGTGTATCTAATACCATCCCACAAGAAGTTGGGCCACATGTCGGAGCATTACCTTGGTTAAGCAAAGGAAGATTCGTATTTCTCCGTAGCTCACCAAATGAATTAAAAAGGCTGGAAGAGCCAATAGCCTCACTAACATTCTTATAAGCTTTACCAGCGTTTTTTAACGGCGGCATAGCAGCCAATGCACCCTCAGCAGAACTCGCAGGCAAAATAAGTGCTGCAGTAACATAAAGACCACCCAAGGTAGAGTCCGCTAGCGGGTTATTATTAAAAAAATCCGCGTTATTTGAGCGCACATCCATGAGAAAATCATGGCTGGGCGAAAGTAAATCTATACTCCTTGTTTCCTGTGCATAGGTATAGTTGAACTCTAAACCATCAATGCTCCAGCCAGACCCAGCATTGTGCGCGTTGTAGTCGTAGTTGGAAGCATTCGCCATGACCAAGTCAATCAAGCTACTTTCAACGAGGTAACCTGTTGGATCGGTAGCGCTTAACGGATTATTGAGCACATAACTGTAACGGTTATAGTTCTGACTGTTATACGGATCCTGAATAATCGGATCAGGACTCAAGAACCGCCCAACAACCGGATCATAAACCCGCCCGTTCATATGAATAAACTCTTCAAGATCCAGGTGTTCGTGGCCGGTGTATCCTCGGTTTTGGAAGTAGCCGGGGTCGCTGGCTTCGAATTTTCTGCCGAATGGTGAGTATCTGGCAATGCTGATAACCGGTTCGTACCATGGGTGAGCCGCAGCTACCGTATTATTTTCCGGGAGAGTTGGCTCACTATCATTAGCTTTAACGCGGTAAATCTTTTTCAGGGTGGGCTCAACTATGGGGCTAGCTGTTGGCGCTATCCCGATTTCACGAGTAGTGAGTGTGATTGAGCCCAAATGATCTCGATGAAGATAGCTTTCCTGATTATTCGATTGCGAGTTAACCGGCTTGCGCGAAACCTGCAGAAAATCACCCACAAACAATTTTTCGAAGCTGCTATCTGCGTTCTCAACGACTTCGAAAATGCCCCCGATGTAATAGGTTTTCTCACCATCATCAGTTTCTTTAAAATAACGTGCACGGTCGGGGCCGTACCGGAAATTGATGAACTCGTCACCGCGTGAGATCCGTGTGGGTTTGTTGAAGCTCGAATAATCGATCTGCACCGCACCCCGGCTCGTGATGTTTCCTCTTGGATCGGAGATGAAACCGTTTGACTTGGTACGCTCAAGGTACCAGGCTATCTGCGCTACGCAACAGAAATTTCAGATAATGGAAAAATTGTTGTCAGCCACTCTATTGCCGATGAAGGTAACTCACCAAGATTCGAAGCATTTATCTGGGATAACACTAATGGTATTCGTAGCCTGGAGGACGCGCTCCAAAATGAGATGGGTGTAGATTTGAATGGCTGGGAATTAGACACTACGCACGCCATATCAGAAGATGGCAATCATATTGTGGGAAATGGGCGAGATGAATTTGGCAATCAAGCTTACTGGCTGGTAAAACGCTGATTGACGAGTGTACGACCTCTGCTTGGTAACCCAAAAAGCTCCATGAGCCAAAAAACACCAAAGTTCAATATAAGAAACCACCCAGATGGGTGGTTTCTTATTAAACTAAACTTAAGATAATCTGCTTAGTGACCGTAAATATCCAGAGTCGCCTGCACTTTCAAGTCAGTAATATAAATATTACCGATTGAAGCACCACCACCCATTGCAACGTTTGTTAAGTCCAGATCACCAGAGAAGTCGGTCAGGTTAACACGTAAACCAGAACCCGTTTGACCTACACCCAATTGAGCATGCGCCAAGTCCAGGTTGTTACTTTCGCCACGGCTGTTGTGTAACTTCATACCCATGGAAGTATTCATGAAGGTCAAATCCAGGTTTCCTTCCAGCGCGAAGTAGGCATCAATTTCCAATACGGTTTCACCCGCATCCCCGCCATTGTTGTGAACTACTAAATCGACCGGACCTAAGTTACCCGTTAGGTTCAGGTTCGAAACCAGTGTTGTTGTTTCAGTGCCCGCTGCTGCAGCAGAACCGATGTTGCTTGCATAACTGGAATCTGCCAACTCAATGGAGCCAATGCTTAAACCGATATCTGCGGTACCATCACCATCACCCGTTGAACCTTCACGCAAGGTAATGACAAGATCACCATTGCCAACTGCGATGTCGGTTGAGCCACCGACTGCTGTCGTTGCGCCGGTGAGTGTCTCACCTGAGCCCGCAACATCAACTGTAATTTGTAGAGTTTCATTAATATCAAGATCGATATTGTTGATGTTTAAGAAACCTGCATCCTGATAGGCTACCTGGCCAATCGTAACGTCTGCAGCACTTACATCAATCGTCAAACCTGCCTGACCGGTCATCTCCCCCATCGAAGTGTCGTCCAGCGCTTGCATCTCTGCATGTGCAGCAGAAGTAGCGGTGATAGCAGTGACCAAAGCAATTTTTTTCAGACCTTTCATTATTTTTCTCCTTAAAACGCTTTTATAGTTTCAATCAAACGATTTCTAAAATGAAATCTGTTTTTAGAATTTCGTTTCAGGTAAATTTACTGGGTGACGACCGAATTTAATATAGTGTTTCTGTTGCTTTAGTAACCGATAATGTTGTTCAAATGTACTACTTTCGGTATCAGGACAACATTTTGGTACAGATAACCTGTTTTTATTTGATCACTGCGTCACTTTTTAAGATTTACTTTTCAATCAGTAAAGTTGAGCAAACTATGCTTACAGTTTGAAATCTATGGAGATACACGATGAGATTAAAACTGGATAGAAAAGAGTACTTTTTTTGGGCGAATTAGTGCGGCTTTGTAGATAGCAAGCATTGATTTACTTGAGAACAGCAATTAGGAAGATAAAAGAGATAGTGATGCGACAGATTATTAGAGATATAGAAGTAATTTATAAATAGACGCAAAGAGGCCGGAATATCTCCGGCCTCTTAAAGTTGTTTAATCTAGCGAAATGCCAAGTGGTTGATTATTTCTTTTCCTCTTCCGCCTTGGCCTCTTGCTCTTCTTTCAACTTATTAAAAATAAAACCTTCAAATTCAACGTCTTTTACTGCACCAAACTCGACCTTTTTATCTTCACCCTGGGCAATTTGAACGGCAACCAGTTTTGAGTAGCCTGAGAGATACTCTACTTCGGTATTAAATTGTAATGGTGCATCTTCCGCTGCTTTAAATTTGTAAGTAATCGCAGACCCCAATAAGCGCCCTCTTTCCGCTTGCGCTTTAAGCGTTGTACGGATCAATTCCATTGCCTTGATTGGATCGCTCACCGTTTCACCGGGTTTTGCCAACCAAACGAATTTGAATTCGCCATTCGGGAAAAGCCCGGCCCCGAAGGGTGCAAAGTCTCCGTAGGTTTCTTGCAGTGATTTTGCTTTGTTGAGCACCTGGCCTAACAGGTACTTGGTATTGGTTTCTTCTTCTTTCTTTAACTGATCCGAAACTTCCTCCGCTGCGAATGCGACACTTGACACTAACAAAGAAAGAGACAGTACAAACTTACCCCAAAATGAATGACGCATATAACCTAAGTACATACTTTTTATTTTATCCTCCAGTTTTATTCAAAATAATAATAAATTTTGGAATTTTAATTAGGATAACAGATTCACAGGCTTGGAAAAAAGTCGACTTGATAACAAAACACAATTTTAAATGATTTGTAATTGAAGAAAGGCACGTTTCTGAATAAAAGAAGAGAACTGCAATAAATTCAAGGCATTAGTCTTTAACATAAAGGGCGTCAGGACGAAAAAAGCCACCCGAAGGTGGCTTCCTGTTTTCCTAGGAAAACGAGTACTGCTTAGTGGCCGTAGATGTCCAGAGCTGCAGTAACTTTCAGGTCAGTGATGTACAGGTCACCGATAGAAGGAGAAGATCCCATAGTGATGTTAGTCAGATCCATATCACCAGAGAAGTCTTTCACGTTTACTGCCAAGCCGTTAGTAGACTGACCAACAGTCAACTGAGCGTGTGCAAAGGAAGTGCCTTGACTGCCCAGAGAGATAACTTCATCACCACGGTTGTTATGCAGAGCGAAACCAAGGCTGGTGTTCATGAATGGCAGAGTCAAAGTGTTTGCAGTAGGATCTGCACCGCCACTTTGATCAGTCACGTTGAAGTAAGCGTTGATTTCCAGAGTTTCTGCAGTTCCACCATCGTTATGGATAACCATGTCGATAGGACCGATCAAACCGTTCAGGTTCAAGTCAGATACCAGAGTAGTGGTGTTAGCAGAACCTGCGATTGAACCGATAGTTGCATCAGACTGAGCCAAATCAACAGAACCGATGTTCAAACCGAAATCTACGAAACCGTTTTGACCGCGCAATGCAATAACTAAGTCACCGTTACCAACAGCAATTGAATCGTCAAAAGTGGTAGTATCAGTCAAAGTTGCACCAGCTGCAGCAGCTGCACCAGCCAGGTAAGTTTTACCCAGTGCACCAGCACCACCTACATCAGTTGGGTCAGAACCAGCCACATCGATGAACAATCGGATTTCATCCAGAGCAGTACCGTGCGCACCAGTCAAAGACATATCAGAGATCGCCAGGAAACCTTCATCTTGGTATGCGATTTCGCCGATTTCGATAGTAGCAGCGTTAACATCGATGGTCAGACCAGCTTGACCAGTCATTTGACCCATGGTGCTGTCATCCAGAGCTTTCAGCTCAGCTTGAGCAACAGAAGAAGCAGCAGCGATAGCAGTTACCAAAGCAATTTTGTTCAGGCCTTTCATATTTGTTCTCCTAACAAGTTCTTAGAATTGTTGTATAACGTTGATTTATTTATTGTTTTAAACTTGCTTCATCCTAAGCATGCACTTGAATGAAGTCTTTGTTTAACTTCTCGGTTTGTTTTGTTTGCTTACCGAGTGATTGTCATTTTATGTATCGCACGGAAAAATTCTGAGAGCGAACTCACAAAAAAATACGCAAATACTACAAAGTGTACGGTTAGTGAGACGCAAAGCACACTTTTTAGTGCAATTTGCAACCAACTCACACACGCCAAGCAACAATCATTAACAATAAATCAGCGGGAGAAACAAAATAGTCGTCGTCAGCCTCCTATTTTCTATAGAAACGACCTCCTATAGAAACAACACATCCATTTTAAAAATGCTTTAACAACTGAAATCAAAGAAGAGCAAAAATGAAAGTCGCCAGAGGCGACTTTCATTCGGAAGGAAACGCTAGCAGATCTTAGTGACCGTAGATATCCAGAGATACAGAAGATACAGACAGGTCAGTGATGTAAACGTCACCGATAGATGGAGATGAACCCATAGTGATGTTAGTCAGATCCAAATCAGCATCGAACTGAGCCAACTCTACACCCAAACCATTGGTTGAAGAAGAAACCACTGCAGAAACTGCAACCAGGCCGTCAGCAGCAACAGTATCACCACGAGTATCGTGCAGTCTCAGATCCAGAGAAGTGTTCATGAAATCAACACTCAAAGAACCTTCCAAATCGAAACGAGATGTAAAGGTCAGAGCTGAAGTTTGGTTGTCGATAACCAATGAAGTGGTTCCCAAAGTACCAGTGAAATCAAATCCATCTGCATCACTATCTACACCAGACAACAGTACAGTTGAATCAACAGCAGCGTAGTCACCACCTACAGCGTAGCCAGAAGCTGCCAAATTAACAGAACCCAGATTCAAACCGAAAGTAGTAGTAGCAGACTCGTTCATAACGATTTGCAGGTCACCGTCAGCAGCAACATCAACTGTGATAGTCAGCGCGTCGTTCAAAGTAACTGCCAGATCATCAATAGTCAGGAAACCTTCGTCTTGGTAAGCGATCTGACCGATGCTAACACTTGCACCTGCGCTAACGTCGATAGTCAAACCTGCTTGACCAGTCAATTCACCCATAGTGGTATCGTCAAGTGCTTTCAGTTCAGCTTGAGCAGCAGTAGAAGCAGCAGCGATTGCAGTAACCAATACGATTTTATTCAGGCCTTTCATTTTAGTTCTCCTTAAAGAGTAATCTTTATTTTTGTCTTTTAGTATGCGTTCTTTCTATAGCCTTTGAACGCTTCGTTGAGGTTCAAAGGAACCGGCCTCAAACTTGTTTTTGTTGCTTACCGGTTGATTGTTATTCTACATATCTCAGGATTACGTTCTGGTACATATGTCACACTTTTGAGTGGTATTGATACATTTGTACTGTTTTTTGGGTTTTTAGTAAGTGCTGTACTACTTTGAACCCGTTTTCGGTTACAAAGAGAACAATCCATAACAAATTGCAAAGGGTAAAGCGGCGTTTCGCGATGGAGATACACCAAAGGATGAAACTTAAAAGGGGCGGAATTACGTGATTGCTTACTAAAAGTGGTAAGATTAACGGCTAGATCCAGAATGGTCCCTCTTTACTATGACGCTTGACCGCAAACCGTTTGAAGAAACAACATTAAACAAAGCCGAATTACTGAATTTCCTTTCCCTTATTAGTACACGCCCTGGATTTGTCTGTTTTGGCAACCCCTATCTGGAAGACGACCAAGCGCTGTTGATCAGCAGTGATCCGGTAGGCCGGATTGAATCTGCACACCCGGCAGAATTCCAAGGGTCACCCCCTATATTAAAGCAAGAGCAGATTGTTGAATTTTGCGCCGGGTATTTTTGTTATGAGGCACAGCACAATACACGTATAAAAGAACGAACAACCGATAAACGACGCATCGATGTTCCTGAACAGATTAACAGCCACTATTTATGGGCAATTCATAAATCGAAACATTCCGATTCAATTCGATTGGGTTTCGCGCCTGATTGCCCCGATGATTTAAAACACCGGATTCTAGAGATACTTGCTGATACGCGGCAGGCGCTTGCAGACAAAAAGACGGGATCAGATCAACACGAGTTTGGTTTAACCGGTCGATTTCAAGCCAGTATTGATAAACAAGAATACATTCGTCAGTTTATGACAATAAAAGAAGCAATACTGGCGGGGGATGTGTATCAGGTTAATCTCAGCCAACACTTCAGTACCGGTTACCAAGGATCATGCTGGGGAATTTACCAGCATTTATGCCGGGAAACCGATGGCCCCTACTCGGCTTTTATTGCGCTGGAAAACGGTGCAATCATTAGCGTATCACCTGAATTATTTCTTGAAGTCGAAAACCGCAGGGTGACCACCAAGCCCATAAAAGGAACAAGACCCAGAGGACAAAACGAATCTGAAGATCGGAAAACAATCGCAACCCTCGAAAACAGCACCAAGGATCGGGCAGAAAACCTGATGATTGTCGATTTGCTCCGGAATGATCTGGGTAAAATTTGCGAGACCGGTACCATCACAGTACCCAATTTATTTGCCATTGAAAGTTATACCAACGTGCACCACCTGGTCAGCACCATCTGTGGTGAACTCAAATCAGATCATAGCCCGCTTAGTGCGTTACTCAGTGCATTTCCCGGTGGCTCGATCACCGGAGCCCCCAAAATTATGGCCATGCATATCATCGATCAGCTGGAAAAAGTCGAACGTGGACCTTATTGCGGCAGCCTCTTCTTTTATACACGCGACGGTTACATGCAATCCAATATCGCGATACGGACACTATTATGTGAAAACGGAACGATACATTGCTGGGGGGGCGGTGGTATTGTTGCGGATTCGGATGAGGACAGTGAATACGACGAATCGATCGCCAAAATCCGGCAATTTATGGGGTCTTTGGAGCGCGCCAGTCAGAAGTGAATAAACTGACATTATCTGTAAATTAACATTGTCTGCAAATTAACATTGTCTGTAAATTGACGCTGTCTGGGATATCGCCCCAGACAGCGTAGTGCGAGTAACGAACTCGTCGATTAGAACTGTTTCAAGCTGGCGTTCTTGAATTCTTCTTTCAGTTCTTCATAGGTGTGAACGGCAGGATACTGCGGAAACTCGTCGATTACATTTTGTGGCGACTTGAACAGAATACCTTTCTCCGCCTGCGCCAGCATGGTGGTGTCATTATAAGAGTCACCCGATGCGATAACCCGGTAATTCAGCAGTTGGAACGCTCTGACAGATTGTCTTTTAGGGTCACGTTGGCGCAAAAGGTAGTTGGTGATCTTGCCACTGTCATCAACTTCCAGTTTGTGGCACAACAACGTGGGGAAACCCAGCTTGGCCATCAAAGGCATGGCAAATTCGTAGAACGTGTCAGACAGAATAACCACCTGGAAGTGTTCACGCAGCCAGTTCAGAAAATCCGCAGCACCTTCTAATGGATCCAGCTCACCGATAACTTCCTGGATTGCTGGCAGGCCATAGCCATGCTCGTCCAGAATCCGTAAGCGCTGCTTCATCAGTACATCATAATCCGGAATATCACGGGTCGTGGCTTTAAGCGCCTCTATTCCGGTTTTCTCAGCAAAGGCGATCCAAATTTCCGGGATCAATACCCCTTCAAGGTCCAAACAGGCTAATTCCACGAACTCATCCTCTCTTTATGATGGTAGATACGATTTTAAAAAAGTAGATACAGTTTTATGATCGGGGCCGGATTGATACATGCAATATCCGATGTACACCGAAACGACACTTTGCATCTTGGGTGGCGAGCATGATAATCGAATACCGGCTAACTTTACATGCCTATCGCGCGCAATTGTCGATTTCAATTGAATCTGCTGCGGTAACCAATCACAATTCGACAATAACCTTATAAATTCTTATTCTTTTTAATCATATGGTTCTTTTGCTATGTTTCAAACCATAACCTGTGATACCGACCACTAACACTAAGATTACATACCATGTCTGATTTAATTCAAAACATTGACCAAGTTGCAGCAGAATACGCAAGCAAGTCTCCACGGGAGATTCTCAAACTGGCACTCAGCGAGTTCGACAATATCGCCATCTCGTTCAGCGGAGCAGAAGACGTAGCCCTGATTGAACTCGCCAAAAGTCTCAAACTCAACTTCAAAGTATTCACTCTGGATACCGGGCGTTTACACCCTGAAACCTATCGTTTTATCGATCGTGTTCGAGTCCACTATGACATCGACATCGAGACCCTTTTCCCCCATGCTGCGGATGTTGAAGCGCTGGTTCGGAAGAAAGGTCTGTTCAGTTTTTATGAAGACGGGCACAAAGAATGTTGCAGTATCCGCAAAGTCGCCCCTCTGAAGCGTAAACTAGGTGGACTGGATGCGTGGATCACCGGGCAACGAAAAGACCAAAGCCCCGGCACCCGGTCTGAGGTGCCCGTGGTACAGATCGATGAAGGCAATTCTGATGAACGCCGCAAGCTGGTAAAATTCAATCCACTGGCGAACTGGACATCCAAAGAAGTCTGGGATTATCTGACTATTTCAGAAGCGCCCTATAACGAGCTACACGAAAAAGGCTTTATCAGTATCGGATGTGAACCCTGCACCCGCCCTGTTCTGCCAGGGCAACACGAGCGCGAAGGTCGCTGGTGGTGGGAAGAGTCCACTCAGAAAGAGTGCGGCCTGCATCCCGGCAAGAAATAGTGCTCTAAAGATCACATTGATCAGCGCATCGTCCTTCGGCTTGACCGGAGGACCTCCTTTTCATAATGTTTGCGAACTAGTACATGGGCAATTCGATATTGGCAAACAATTCATCCAGCTCTGTTTTCGAGTTATGTAGATACGCCTCATCAACCAGCTCTTTACTCAAATGGGGTGCAAATCGCTGGATGAAATCGTACATGTAGCCTCTTAGAAAAGTCCCCTTTCGAAAACCGATTTTGGTGGTACTGGGTTTGAACAATTTACTGGCATCCAAGGCCACTAAATCACTGTCCAGAGTTTCATCAATCGCCATTTTGGCAACGATTCCCACCCCTAGCCCCAAGCGAACATAGGTTTTAATGACATCTGCATCAGCAGCTGTGAAAATCACTTTTGGCGACAAGCCCTTCTCCCGGAAGGCCTCATCCAGCTTGGATCGACCGGTAAAGCCGAAAACATAGGTGACCAGTGGATAACGCGCCACGGCTTCAAGTGTCAACTCTGAAAGCTGCGTTAAGGGATGATCTTTCGGCACAATGACACAACGATTCCATCGATAACAAGGCATCATAATCAGATCCGCAAACAAATCCATAGCTTCGGTTGCGATTGCAAAATCGACCGTACCATTCGCCGCCATTTCAGCAATTTGCATCGGTGTGCCCTGATGCATATGCAAAGACACATCGGGATATTCTTCCACAAAGGAACGGATGATACCGGGCAAGGCGTAACGCGCCTGAGTGTGCGTCGTGGCAATGGCCAATTCACCTTTTCGTTCATTACTGAACTCTTGTGCGATTTGTTTGATGCCTTCAACTTTCTTGAGGATTTCTCCGGCGACCTTAATGATCGTTTCACCGGCGGGTGTCACCCGGGTCAGGTGTTTACCGCTGCGGGCAAAAACTTCCACACCCAGCTCGTCTTCCAGAAGGCGAATCTGTTTACTGATACCAGGCTGCGAAGTGTACAGGCTCTGTGCAGTTGCTGACACGTTAAGCTCATGGTGTGCTACTTCCCAAATATAACGTAACTGCTGTAACTTCATCGCTCCTCCCCTCAAAAACGGCTTACTTGCCAGAATTGCATAAAAATATAAACAAATATTCTTTTTAAGAATAGTAAAAACAGGATAGATTTACGATCTGAAAGTCAATTTTCAACTAGGGATGTGGCCCTAGATATTCCAACTAACTCAGTTTAGACCAAATTCATGGAAATATTGTTATATATTTTAGCCGGCGCAGGGGTTGGCTTTGCCGTAGGCTTGACCGGTGTTGGCGGGGGCTCGCTCATGACGCCCTTATTGCTGATGTTTGGCTACCCTACTCATATTGCCATCGGCACCGACCTGATCTACGCTGCAGCAACCAAAGCAGGCGGTGTGATCACGCACCAGAAACAAAAAACGGTTGAATGGCATTTGGTTTTCAAACTGGCGAGTGGCAGTATTCCCGCGTCCATTGCCACCACCTTTGTTCTTTCCCGCTATTTTACCAATCCGGAGGAATATCAACATATTCTGTTGACCACGCTGGGCGTCATGCTCATTCTGACCTCGGGCGTATTGCTGTTCAAAGGCAAGCTGCAGTCTCTTAACCGGGAGCCATCCCGATTTACACTCTACATGCGACGTCATGCGTCGGTGTTGACCGTGTTCATGGGGGTCATACTCGGGATCTGTGTAACCCTTTCCTCCGTGGGAGCAGGTGCTTTTGGTGCGGCCATATTGCTGACACTGTATCCGAGGCTCAGCTCGATTAAAATCATTGGTACCGACATCGCTCACGCGGTTCCCCTCACCTTGATTGCAGGTCTTGGCCACATGCATCTGGGCAATGTGGATTTCGTTTTGCTGGGCAGTCTTCTCGTTGGCTCCTTACCCGCCATCCACCTCGGGACGCTACTGGGCAGGCGCCTCCCGGACAAAATACTGCAACCTATTCTGGCCAGTGTACTGATGCTGATCGGCATCAAATATGCGTTTTTCTAAAGGAAAGGTAACGGCAAAGCAACGGTAAAACGTGTCGATAGGGTCAATTAAATCGCCGGAGTTGACCCTGGAACAGTGCGAATGGACTAAAAAAGACAATCGGAAGGACATTTCTGTGTGTTACTCTTGTAAAATAGTAAAACAAACAACATTATACGCATCAAAAATGTGTAACCACTGAAATCATCCTTTGACCGATACCTGAATGTCCTATGTTACTGCAGACCAAGTTTTTTGCGCCAGCCAGTAATCCCAAAACCATTGTTCGCTCGAGATTACTTGACGAACTGGCAAACAGTGCTGGAAAGAAAATATCCCTGGTCATTGCACCTGCAGGATACGGAAAGACGACGCTGGTCAGTCAATGGGTGCACCATGTCGACAACCCGTTCACCTGGCTTTCTCTGGATGGAAGCGACAACGAACCCAGACGATTTTGGCAATACATTATCGGGGCGTTCCAGCGTATTTATGACAATGTTGGTCATGAAGCAAACAAGCTCTTGAACCAAGCCGATTTCGAATGCTTCGAAGGTGCGATCACATCTCTGGTGAATGACCTGAGCCTGATCGAGGAGCCCAATCTGCCCGTCTATCTGGTGCTGGATGATTTCCACCACATACAGGATTTTGATATTCTGCGGAATCTGGTTTATTTCGTAGATTACTTGCCACCAACCGTACAACTTATTCTTACGTCTCGTACCGAACCGGTACTTCCGTTGTCCCGGTGGCGCGTGAGAAACTATCTGGTTGAAATCTACGCGACCGATCTGGCTTTCTCGGATGAAGAATGCCTGCGCTTCTTCAATGAATATATGGCGAAAAACATCAGCCTTGATGAAGCCCAAAAAATCAGAGCAAAAACCGAAGGCTGGGTTGCAGCGATGCAATTGGCCGCCATTTCGAAGGATAATGCCGCCAGCCAGAGATTATCGACACAAGCCGCGCTGTATTCCGGCAGTGACAAGCTGATCAATGAATATGTTTTGACAGAAATACTGGATCAGCAACCTGATAATTTGAAATCGTTCTTGCTGCAATCCTCCTGCCTGTTGCGCTTGAACGGTGAATTCTGTGATGCGGTACTGGATCAGGATAACAGTCAGGAAGTGCTGGAGGATCTGGAACAGTCCAACCTGTTTATCATTCCGCTGGATACCAGCCATCAATGGTATCGTTATCATGATCTGTTTCGCGAGTCGTTGTACCATCGACTCAAACTCGAGTCACCTGATAATGTTACAACGTTGCAGCGAAAAGCCATCACCTGGTTGCTCGAACATGACCAGATTCACGAGTCCATTGACCAATTGATTCAGTTGCAGGATTGGGACTGGCTGAAAACAGTGCTGACTAATCATGGCAACACCCTGATCCATGACGGCTACCATCTGCCGATGCTGGACTGGATCGCGCTCTTGTCGCCCAGGGAAGTGGAAACCACACCGCGATTGCAAATACTCAAAATCTGGAGTTTGTTTTTCAGTAACCGGATCGAAAACATACCACCATTACTGGAAAACCTGGAAGACCTTCTGGATCGACGAGTGGCTGATTCTGCCCCCGATGCTGAGGATGCGCTCGCAATCAACAGTGAAATATCACTCATTCGCTCCTATCTCGCGCGCACCAAGAGTGATTTGAAAAGTGTCAACGACTTGACCCGGCGTGTACTGGAAGACATTGACAACTCCAATATGCCACTTAAGTCGGTAACCTATTACGGCATTGGTATCGACGCCTTTAATAAGGGTGACTTTAACGATGCCATCAACGCACTGCGTTCATCGATTCAATATGGAAAGTTTGAACGTAAGCCCTCCGGGGTTATCTCCAGTACGGGGCTGTTATCCTGGATTCTGCTGCATATGGGCGAATTAAAGTCTGCAGTAGAAGAGTTCAATCAAACCCAGGAGTGGCTGGACAGCTATTTGTCTGACCCGTCACAACCCAAGATGATTTCGTGCTGGCAAAACGGTGCCTTGTGTGAAATCTACAAGGAAAAAAATGAGCTCACGATTGCCCAGAGCTACCTGGCCCCCTTGTTAGGACACCTCGAAGTCGGCACCGAGCCCAGCCAACATATCATCATTCAGTATATTCGCGCGCAATTATTCATCGCCTCGGGAGAATATGGCCAGGCTCTTGAGTGTCTGGAAGACGCCAGTGAACTCTATGCCTCCAAAAAAGAGGCCATTATGTTTGAACCCCCCTACCTGGAGGGTGTAAAGATTAAATGTTTTCTGGCACTGAACCAAAAGCAAGCCATTGAGCAGTGGCTTTCCACCCAATCAGACAATGCTGACTTCCGAAGCCAGGTAACCCGTGAATTGAACCTGCTCGCACAGGCTCGTGCGCACAACTTCCTGGGTGATCATCAGGCTGCGCTGCATAAACTGGATCTGTTCATTGATGAAACCCGGGAGCACGGACACAATCGCCACCTGATCGAATCCCTGATTAATCGTTCCGTTGCACACTACCTTGCCCACCTTGAGCAGGGCGAAGATCTCGCGCTGTCCGTGCGGGACATGACTCATGCCATGACTTTGGCTAGCCGGCATCAGATTCTCAGGGTATTTGTGGATGAACCACTGGAGCAGGTTTGGCAGATTGTGAATCAATGCGATTCAATAATCGTACCTTATTCTTTCAGAAAGCAGTTGATGGAATGTTTTACGTCCATGCGCAGCCACGCAGAAACAGTGACGCCTGATACTGAAAACAGCCCCGCGGTATCTGACACGTCCGCTCACGCCGTAAAAGCAGCGGAAACTATCTCCCATGGTTTAAACAGAAAAGATCAGGCAGAACTGATAGAACCCCTGAGCGCTCGGGAGCTTGAAGTATTATTCCTGATAAACGATGGCCTTGCTAACAAGCAAATTGCCGCGAAACTGTCCCTCGCACCGGCGACGGTCAAGGCTCATATTCGAAACCTGTACGGCAAAATGGCGGTAAAAAGCCGAACTGAAGCACTGGCTAAAGCACGCCAGCTTGCACTGCTAGAGCAAAACTAGCTGCCCCATAAGGCCTTTAGTCTTGGAGAATCGGAGTATTTTTGAGTTACTACTCCGAGTCTACGCCTGAGCTATTTCAGTACTATTCCGGAACTACGCCAGTCCTATTCCAGAACTACGCCCCTACTCCCCCCGGATAAAAGCCGATAAGGCTTCCGGGAAGTTTTGCTTTAACTCAATGAAAATACCTGAAAACACTCAAGTTACATCGCTTATTAACGGATTTTTTGTGACGTAGTCGACACTTTGAGAGTGTTACCCCTCGTAACAAAAGGGCGTAATCCTTTTGGACGATCAATCTACGCCCCCTTCTACCGTACTATGGACTCATCTTATGGAAGTGTATGAATTTAGTTATTCAGGCCAAGTTCTCCTTTCCATAGCGTTTCTTTCTATAGGGCCTCCCTAAAGATTAGCCCTTCTTATATAGCGGTGACATGATAAGGTTCGGCATCATGATCACCGCTTTTTTTATGCCTGATGTTCCAGCCAAAAATAATCCGGTAAGGAATTCCGCAGCAAGCGACCATAGCTTTTTTGCAGTATTCGACTATCCAGCAAGCTGATAACCCCTTTGTCCTGTTCCTTTCGGATCAGTCGTCCACACGCCTGCTTGAGCCTTACCGCGGTTTCAGGAACCGTTATTTCAAAAAATGGATTTCCGCCCCTCGCTTCAATCCACTCGGACAAGGCAGCCTCCAACGGATCATTTGGCACCGCAAAGGGGAGCTTGGCAATCACAACATGGGTCAGGTAACGTCCTGGTAGATCCAGCCCCTCGGCAAAACTTGCCAAGCCGAACAGAACACTGAGTCGATTGGCATCGATATTTTCCCTGTGGCGCTTGATCACCTCTGATTTCGTCATATCATCCTGACGCAGGATCACCTCACGTACAGCGCGATCCAACTGGAAAAAGACATCATTCAGCTGTTTTCGTGAGCTGAACAAGACAAGAATCCCCCGGTGCATATAATTCAGATACTCCGTTACGGGGGTGGCAGTATCAGAATCTGGTTCCGACAGATACCGTGTGCAAAAATCCTTCTCTTCTGGTATTTGATTCAGACAGGGCTCGACCAATTCGGTGATAAACGCGGTAACATCTTCTGTGTGTTTCTCCGCAAGATTGGGGGGATGAATGCGTTTGGGCACCTGCAGTAAACAATGCTCGTTGTAGTTGAATGGACTACTCAAAATGCGTAGATGGGAGTCCGCAGGGAGACCCATTTTAAACAACATACTGGAAAACATTTGATTCACTGACAGGGTTGCCGAGGTCAGAACACAGGCAAAAGCCCTGCGCCACAAGCCGTTTGCTAAAATACTGTCAGCAATAATAGGGCTGGCAGATAAGGCCATGTCAACAAAGTCACCATGAATTTCCCGCGATACCCATTTTGCCACCGGCCTTGGAACCCGTTGTGGTTTGACCGTATCTGCATCTCCGTCGATCTCTGCGCCGCTTTGTTCTGTCGCCTCGGCTCCTGATTCCTTAGTCGTTTCCTTATCTTCGGCCTCATCACTGTCGATATTGTCACTTTCTGCTTGCTGGGAAAATAGCGAGAACAAACCCGAGGTCAACTCCGAACGCTGATAAATCGCGCCCATCTGCGGGTACCAGTATTCAGCATCGGAGCGGTTCATTGCTTCTTTTTTATCCTGCTCCTCACTCAATCCATCTTTGGTATAATTGAATAAGCGCTCACAACCACGGTTATAAAACGCGGTCAGCAATTTAACCTCTTTAATGATCTCCGCGATATCGTCAGGGAGTACTCCCATTGAAAAGCGTAACATTTCCCCCTCTATCTCCGCTTCGCCCCCTTGCTCACGAATCAACGCTTCAAAGCGGTGGTAGAGAGCCTCGAACGCAGAGTCGATTTGGCCCGTTGATGTGATCAGTTCAGCAATCGTATCCTGCAACGCCCGACTGCTATTCAGGAACTTACTAAGCTCGGTAAGCGTTTTTGATGACTGTTTTAACCACTGCCGGGAGCTTTGCAACTGTACACGGTGGGAGAAGTGGGACAATGCCTTGTCAGATAAATGGTGCGCCTCATCAAACACAAAAATGCAGTCTTCCGGTGGCGGCAGGATCACCCCGCCCCCCAAGGCCAGATCGGCCAGCACCAGATCATGATTGCAAACCAGTACATCCGTCGTTTCCCACTTTCCCCGTGCCATGTAATAGGGGCAATGATTGAAATGATCACAAGCACGGTTTGTGCAGGAGCGATTATCGGCCGTCAACATACCACGGGCAGTACCACTGATTTGCTCCTGCAAGTGATCAAATTCGCCATCCCAGGCCATGCTTGCATATTGGTTGTAGAGAAACTGAAGTTGCTTTTGACTGAGCACCTCATCATCCTCGTCGCCCGCCTTATCATCTTCACTGCGCGAGCCAGCACCTTCCCCCAGAAACAAGTCCAGATTCGTCTCTTCTGTGGCCAGCAATTGCTCCAGACGGGAAATGCAAAGGTATCGGCCACGGCCTTTTGCCAAGGCAAAATCGAAATCCAGTTTTGACTGCTGTTTTAGCTGAGGCAAGTCTTTATTAATCAACTGTTCCTGCAGCGTGACCGTAGCGGTAGATACAATCAGCTTTTTACGCAAGTAACGCGCCGTTGGAATCGTGCTGACCAGATAAGCCAGGGTTTTCCCCGTACCGGTTCCCGCTTCAATTACACATGCTTTTTCCAGCCCCAATCGCTTGCCCTTGGCGTCGCGCTTGATTGCACACAAATAATTTGCAATATCCGCAATCATCTGTCGCTGCCCGCCTCTGGGATTTAAACCTTGAGAACTCAGGAATGATGAATACGCTTGTTGAATTTCTTTCTTTATTTCACTGGGAATCATGGATAACACAACTAAAAGGGATGAATATCGAGATACTTATAATCAATGACAAGCCGATTACTTACCGGGCCGCCAATCCCTCAGGGCGGCCAGCTTGAAGTCAATTTCTCCGAGACTGAATTCAGCTCCAAATTCAGTGATACGGGTGAGCTTCATGCCCTGAAACGCCTGCCCTTCCCGTAAATAGATGTTGTTGATCATGACCCGACTGGCCCCATTTTCCGGGGAATAAATGTGACTGTTAAAAATTAATTGGGGTATGCGTTTACGATCCCCCGGATCCAGTGACTCTATCGCCGGAGGTTCAGCTGGCCGGGTTTCAGTTAACAGGGGCTCAGTTAACATGGGCTCAGGCTCAGGCTCAGAGAAAGCAGTATCCTGGTGCGCTGTGGTTTCAGGCGCATCAATCGCCTCTGATAGCGGAAGCGGGCCCTGCGACACATCGACGGGGGGAGCCGATTGCGACAAGACATTATCCGAAGCGTTTTTATCGGTTACGTTGTTATCGGTTACGTTGTTATCGGTTACGTTGTTATTGGTTACGTTGTTATTGGTTACGTTGTTATTGGTTATGTTGTTTTTAATTATGTCGTTATCAGCAGCAGCGTTGTCGGGTATATTACTGTCCGCGACGATAGGAGTCGGAACATCACGACTACGGGCTAACGGATCAGTCTCCAATGCAAAATCATCTCGCGGATTTTGAGCTGGTGGCTTGATCGCTGATTGGGACACGGACACGGGTTCATTTGCGGGACTCAGGTAGCGTGTAAGAAACCACCCCGTAAATGCCAGTAAATTTACCAACAGTAAAACCACAATCAACCAAGCCCACCACGGCGTCCCACGGGTTTTACGGGAGAGAATCAGTTGCCCATGGACCAAATCCGGTATTTCACCCTGGCGCCGCTCCTGCTCCGATTTCCGCAGGGCATCTAAAATATATGACATGTTACAACGCTTCCTGAGAGTCTGAGATTTTGGGCTTGATTTCAGAAATCAGTTTACGATCCAGCCGAGGCACAGCCTTGTTCAAAGCGGTATTGAACTGAATTACCGTCATTTGCCCCGGAATGCCATCTGCAACCAGTCCCGACGCGGCCTGAAAACGTTTGATATTTTCTTTCAGGTTCGCTTCGGTATTCTCCAGAAACCGGACATCCAGTACGCTTTGCAGTTGCCTCATCGTATCCACCAACCAAGCCGTTTTGTCCATGATCTGACCAGGACGGATAACGGCTGAACGGTAAGGTGGTGGTTGCCAAATCAGCGTAAACTCGCCCAGCCAGTGCCGGTCGATTTGATCCCGGGAGAAAATCAGCTCCTGATCTCCCATGGCCACCGTCACCGCCTGGTCGGAAACGCCCACAACGGGTAAATATTTAATGGCACCGTCAGTATCATACAAGGTTAGAATGGCAGGTCGGTTCAACTGACGCAGACTGCGCCAGTTGCCTTTGTGTTCAAGACAGTCCAGTCCTGAGTTCAGTGCAAAGTCGCAGGGTGAATTATCTTCTTGCCAATCCAGATGCCATTGTTTGAATAAACTTTGATACGCTTCACTACGCCCTAGTGCCAGCCAACTTAAATTAAACTGATCAAACGATTGATTACCGCTCAACAACACTTCAGATACTGGAGCTGGATTCGTCTCCGATGTTTTTCCTTCCCGGTTTTGCTGGTTATTCGCTATATAAGCAGCTGACTTCGCTTCGCGCGCCTCCTGCGTAATACCAAGTTTGAAAACGACAGCAAAGAGAAGCAACATCAAGCCGCCTGCAGCACCGGACAACACAGCAGACAACCAGGTGAATCGCGTAGAATGGGTGTGCGCTGTCACCGGGCCGGGTTCCTGTTGGCCTAGTACCTCCTTCGCTGCAGCCTTGATATACACCGCTTCGACTATCGTTGAATCAGCAGCGTATGCCCCCAGCATCGCCCGATCGGCAATCAGGTTTATCAGCCTCGGAATCCCCTGACTTAATTTGTACACTTTTGCTGTTGCCGACGGTGTAAAATTGGCTCGACTCATCCCCGCCACACTCAATCGGAAGGCCAGATATTGAGCGGTTTCCGCTTTTGACAACGCACTCAGATGATATCGGGCCGTGACACGCTGGGATAATTGCCGCAACTCAGGTTTTGCCAGCAAAGTAAGAAGTTCAGGCTGACCCAACAGGATAATTTGCAGGAGTTTTTTCTCGGAGGTTTCAAGATTGGTCAGCAGTCGTAATTGTTCCAGCACATCGATCGACAGGTTTTGAGCTTCATCAATGATCAGAACAGTATGATGACCTCGCTCATATTCGCGCAGTAAATATTGATTCAGTGCGTCCGTGTATTCTTTCACACTCAACCAACCCGACTGTGGATTGGACGTTATTTCCACCTTGAATTCATCACAAACCGCTGCCAGCAATTCACGCGCAGTTAACTTGGGATTTACAATGAACGCGATTTCGGTCTTATCCGGTATTTGCTCCAG
Source organism: Oleiphilus messinensis (assembly GCF_002162375.1). Lineage (GTDB taxonomy): Bacteria > Pseudomonadota > Gammaproteobacteria > Pseudomonadales > Oleiphilaceae > Oleiphilus > Oleiphilus messinensis. The sequence goes on from NZ_CP021425.1 coordinate 3,756,402, forward strand.
AAAACACCGACAAACAGTCGTTTTCCCGGTTCCCACTTCTCCCGTTAACAGCACAAACCCGCCCTGTCCGGTCACGCCATATAACAGGTGCGCTAACGCCTCCTTATGCCGCTCACTCATAAAGAGGTAACGTGGGTCCGGGGCAATCGAGAACGGGGCTGCTTTCAGCCCAAAATAATCAAGGTACATGGGGGTCTTTTTGAGCTGTATGGATTAAAGTCAACCCGCGAATTCTAACTCAAGCTACCCGCTAACAAAACCTTTTCAAGTGATCAGGCCGCATTACCTTTTTTTAAGCGTAGAACAGGTGCTTCCGCAACACATTTCTCTTCGGCACGGGCAATACACCTTTCCAGGGTCTGACTGATCTTCGCATGGGTTTTGATCATCGCAATCTTCGGCCAGGTTGCTCTTTCCCCCGCCAGGATCATTTCGTTAACAAATTCATTGGTTGGGTTTTTCAGCAAACTGGCGTAATGACGGTAATCATATTGAGGGGCAATGGTGACATCACCATAGTAACTCTGGGCAAGAATGGTATAGGCCTGGCCGGATAATTGTCGCAACGCTTCCGGGCCAATTCGTTTACGCAGAAAATCAAACAAGGCTTTACCTCGAAACTCGACTTCGGACTTCAAAAAGCGACCGGGCCAGGTTAGCATTCCGGCATTCTGGCGGTTCTTTTGATGGGTCAAAAACGGAACGATGTGGGGATTGGTCTGGCTGACGATGGAAAAATTGACATCATACAAATGCATTAAGCGCTCGATGGGTAAATCACTGACAACAGAACCATCGACCCATCGCAATTTGGGCATGTAGGCGGTGAGTTCTCCCGATTCATCTTTTTTCAACAATTTGGTCGGCGGGAAAATACCGGGTACAGAACATGACGCCTGGGACGCACTCCAGACCAAAAGATACGGAGAGGTATAGCGACTTAATAACCTCGGCATTTGGTGATGCTCTGTGGGAGAAACCGTAATATTGATACTTCGCCCAGTCCGCTCATAAGCTTCCTGAAATGAAAACTCACCGATATTCGACCGTAAACAAGCCCTCAGGGTCTTCGGATCCATAAACCCTTTACCCAGAAATCCTTTAAACAACCCGTTCCACTTCCAGGCTCTCAGATTATGGGTTTCCGGATCCCACATACCGGGCAACTCTGCGTCAGTGTGTGTCCCCAACATCCCGGCAATGATTGAGCCGACACTGGAGCCCGCAATGATTTTTGGCAACAACCCCCGGGTCCAGAGGGCTTTGACAACACCAATATGGAAAACACCCAGCGAAGCGCCACCACTTAACAACAATGCGGGTCGACCGAAACTCAGGAGAGTATCTTTGAAAAATTCAACTTTTTTCTGCCCCGCCAGATCCGGGAGCTCACTGTCACAAACATAGTTCAGGGCAAAACACACCTGGCTTACATATTCCTCAATCAGATGTTTTGTGCCGACATAACTGCGCTCGTAAAGTGCGGGATTGCCCATATTGCCGAGGTCATGATGCAGGCCTTCACGCAATGCTCTGGCCAATTCAGCAACATTTTTTTGTTCGTGGAGTACCTTCAGCTGGTTCAGGCGGTGATAGATTAATTCATAGTTATAGAGGTTACAGCGGAACGACTCCTTCCACTCCACTTTTCGTTCGAGATAATCAAGCTCCAACGCGATTGCGATCCAACGTTCGTACGTGGTCGCCTCAGCTAACGCCTTGCGAAGATTTTTAATTTTTCCAACCATACCGATACCCCAGATGCGCCAAACATCAAGTATAGTTCGATTTGGTACGGTCCGAGCCTTGAGGTTACAAATTTACTACAGACCGGGAACCCACAAGGAACGATCAGCCGAATAACAGATCAGCAGAACGAGGACTTAAAAGTCCTCCAAGAAGGCATCATCCTCTGCCGAGAATGTATCTTCGACAACGCCATCATTGATGAGAAATTCACGGTTCTGAAGGTAGGCATTTCGAATGAACTGGTACTTGTCGCCAAATACCATACGTTCAGCCGGAATGAGGTCGGCTCTCACATCAACCACACGGACAGCAGTAATGGCATAGCGCGCCGCATCGGAATCGATGGAAATGCTCACCGGGCTGGGCATGAAAAAATCCCCTACCCTGCCAAGTAAATCACGGGGATTTGAAGGGCCTAACAATGGCAGCATCAAATAATTACCCGCGGGCAGCCCCCAATAGGCCAGGGTTTGACCAAAGTCTTCCCGGTCCCGCTCGATACCAAACTCTGTCGCTACATCAAAAAAACCGAAAATACCAAATGTTGTATTAAACATTATACGGCTGGTCGTCATTGCGGATTTATGGGGCTTTAATTGCAAGAGCGAATTGGCAACGGTATTCACGTCGCCAAGATTCTGGAACACGTTGGTGATGCCCTGATCAATCAGTTCAGGCGTGATGTAGCGATACCCCTGCGCGATCGGTTTTAAAAAATAATGATCAACCGCCTGATTAAACTCAAACATCTGATAATTAAAACCGTACCAAGGATCTACCATTTCTTGAGATTCAACATCGACTCCGAGTCTATCCGCTTTCCCTTGATCCGCTTCCCCATATGCCAGACAAGACAAAGACATCAGCAGTGAAACAATCCAGTACTTTTTCATGAGATCTGCATTCCATTCGGCCAATTGAGCGCTTTTTTTCAGCATTATAAAGGGATTAGGTCATTCTGTTTAGCAATACTTTAGTGGCATTCCCTGACTCCGTGATTCCGTCTCCAGAGTCACATGCAGCATCAAACGCCCTCAAAGTTTCAGCACCGTCGAACGTATGCGGTCTTCGGTTGGAAAACACTGTAATTAATTGGTTCAAAACAATCCATTATTTTCCTTCTTTTTCCCGGGCGAGTAGAATAATGGACTGTTGAGCCACCCTTCCTTTATTTATCGAGAACTTATGAGCGAAGAAAAAACATTGGTCGATACGACCGAAATCGACACCCGCTGGGGTGACCAGGACAAATACGGGCACATAAACAACACCGTTTATTTCCGTTTTGTCGAAGAAGCACGAGTACAGTGGTTTGAGAAACTGGGATACGGTGTAGACGGCTCCGGAGACGGGCCGATCATATTGAAAACCGGGGCGACTTTTCTCAAGGAGTTGAATTACCCCACCCGCATCCAGGTAAAAAGTTACGCGGGCACCCCGGGAAACTCAAGCCTGCCCATGTACCATGAAATCATAGACAGTGAAGACGGCTCGGTATACTGCACGGCATATGTTACTGTAGTCTGGTACGACCATAGCAGTAAATCATCCATGCGCTTGCCTGATTCCCTTAGAGAACACATAGCTCAATTGGACAAAAATCCTTCGGTTTGACCGAAGGATTTAATTCATTACAAATACGCGGGAAAGATTCGTTATCAGCCCAGCTTCTTGAGCAGCACTGAGCCCGCAGAGTAACCCGCACCGAAAGAACAAATCACACCCTGCTCCCCTTCAGCCAGATCATCTTTGTATTTGTGGAAAGCAATTATGGATCCTGCCGAACTGGTGTTGGCATACTCATCGAGAATAACGGGCGCTTCCGTTGCACTGGCTTCACGCCCCAACACTTTCTTCGCGATCAACTGATTCATACTCAGGTTTGCCTGATGCAGCCACATTCGGGTTACATCCTCCGCAGATAAACCGATCTCGGACAAATGCTCCTGAATCATGGTGGATACCAGGGGAACAACTTCCTTGAAAACTTTTCGACCCTGCTGGATAAAGAGCTTGTCCGGTAAATCGACGCCAGACTCATCACAGCGATTCAAGAAGCCAAAATTATTGCGAATATTATTGGAATACAGCGTTTTAAGCTGTGTACCCAGAATTTCAAAGGCATTTGAGGCCGTATCGTCTCTTACAGCTTCTACAACAATTGCTGTACAGGCATCACCAAAAATAAAGTGACTGTCACGATCCCTGAAATTAAGGTGGGCAGTACAGATCTCAGGATTGATCACCAATACCGCACGGGCATTACCCGCCTGCACCGCGTTATAAGCAGCCTGTATGCCAAATGTGGCTGAAGAACAGGCGACATTCATATCATAAGCAAAGCCATTGATGCCCAATGCAGCCTGAATTTCGACAGAAACTGCCGGATAAGGTCGCTGCAAATTGGAACAGGCTACAATAACCGCATCAATATCTTCGGCTGTACGCCCGGCTTGATGCAACGCTTCCCTCGCAGCAGAAACAGCCATTTCACATTGGATACTCGGCTCATCATTGTGGCGCTCGGGTAAAGATGGTTTCATCCTCGCGGGATCCAGAATCCCCGACTTATTCATCACATAACGCGACTTGATACCAGAGGCCTTCTCGATGAATGCGCTCGAAGAAGGCTCCTTCGCGGCGAGCTCACCGGCGGCAATTTTTGTCGCATTGTCACTGTTAAATTGCTCTACCCACTTGTTAAAAGCATCTACGAGCTCATCATTTGAAATAGATTCATTGGGTGTAAACAATCCCGTACCACTGATAGCAGCTCTTATCACCATATTCTCCAAAGGTCATTCCAAATTTTATCTAACGGCTTTCTTTTCGACTGACCGTTTTTTCTGCCCACGATCATTGTGGCAGCCACTCGTTCATATCCGTTGTTTTTGCATCTAACCATTGTATTGCATCAACAGAAAAATAGTAACCGCTCGAGAACCTGTTCGTTTGTACTAGTTTGCTTGTTTAACACTGTCCCACTGCCGCATCAAGCGCTTCTCTGAAATCGTCATCCGGGTCCCCAATTGCTGGGCAAAATAAGACACCCGAAACTCTTCCAGCATCCATCGGTATTGAGTCAGTTCCGGATTATTCTTGCCCTGCTTTTCGTTTTGTTCCCGCAGTGTTTCATACTGATCCCACATCGGTTTCACCACGGTCAGAAAATAGCGTTCTTTTGCCATTTCCCGAGGCATTTTTTCCAATCTAACCATCACGGCAGACAGATAACGCGGCAGCTCCGTTAACCACTCAAAGGGGGTTTGTTGAATAAACCCGGGAAACACCAGATGTGACAGCTGGAACTTCGCATCCGCCATATTATTGGCTAACACCAGATTTACTTTGCCTTTCAATCGCTTCATGTTTTCATGATAAGGCAACATAACCGAGAGGATGAGTTCATCATATTTGAGCGCAGCATCATGCAGGTCCGCTTTTTTGCGTTTTAGCAATGAGAAAAACTCATCCCGATTACGGGGTATGCCGTCAGATAGATAATGATGCATAACCAATCCGAGCAGAAAATCATCCAGCAACGCTTGCTTTCGCCCAACCGGTGCGAACAACAACGCAGACTTGTCAAACGACACCAGGGATTCGGTTATAAATTCGAATAACGGCTGCTCCGCAAGCAAAATTAATCGAGCAATTCCCCGCTGCGTTTTTTCCAACGCAACGTATTGATCCGTTGAGGCGGACAGGCTAACACTGGATCGATTGTCCTCAATGTAAGGATACATCAGAATCGCGACACCACTGTGTTTGCGTGTCAACGACGCTTTCAATGGCCCAAAATTCCATTCGGTCAAGCCTTCCCCATCCCACCCTGTGGTCACTTTCTGTATGGCTTGCCGCTGCGTTGCTTCATCACCGTAATCATCGAACAGTTTTTGCAAATCTCGACTTTCGGTAATGGTTTTACCTTGGTCATCAACCAACCGGAAGTTCATACGCAGATGATCATCAATCACCACGTCGCGCCAGACATCTTCAGGCAGGCGAATACCAGAATGAAAATACAGTTGCTTTGCCAGCTGGTGGTGCAGCGTTTCTGCACCCGGGCTCATCGCCTGTAAAGCCTTGTCCACAACATCAGGCACAGGTACAAAGTGCTTGCGGTATTGTTTGGGAAGCCCTTTTACCAGCTGAATACATTTATCCCTTAACAACCCGGGCACCAACCAGTCTGCATCTTTCGTATTAAGCTGTTTCAAGGTGGCTAATGGCGTGGTCAGTGTCACGCCATCACTTTCTTGCCCGGGCTTGAAGGCATACTCCAGATTAAAACGGAGTGCACCCTGATTCATTTCATCCGGGAAACTGAATTCAGATACCGCATCAGCGGAATGCTGCATTAAGTCTGCCTCGGTCAAATAAAGGGGCGCAAGGTCCTCGCGGGACGCTTTTTTCCACCAGGCGTCAAAGTGCTGCCGACTTACGATTGAATCCGGTATTGAGCGATCATAAAAAGCAAAAAGCACCTCGTCATCAACTAGAATGTCCTTTCGCCGCGCTTTGTCTTCCAGCCCTTCGATCTCGGCGATCAGCTCTCGATTTTTCCTGAGGAAAGGCGCTTTTGAGTCCAGTTCTCCCTCGACAAGTCCATGCCTGATGAACAGCTCTCTCGATAGTACCGGGTCTATCTTGGCATAATTGACCCGACGTTTGGCCACAATTTGCAGACCATAGAGCCTGATTTCCTCGTAACCAATCACTTGACCACGGCGCTTTTCCCAGTGAGGCTCGAAATAGTGATGCTTGACCACATGCCGAGCCAACGGCTCTATCCACTCAGGATCGATAGCCGCAACCGTTCGGGCATAGACCTTCGACGTTTCCACCAATTCAGCTGCAACAATCCATTTAGGTGGCTTTTTAAACAACATGGAACCGGGAAATATTTGGAATTTTTTATTCCGGGTACCCTTAAAAATGAAGTTCTCGTCTTTTTCGCCAACGTTGCCCAGCAAACCCGCCAAAAGTGCCCGATGAACCTGTTCAAATCCTGCTGCAGTTTCATTCAGCGAAATCCCCATCTGTTTGACCACAAGATAGATTTGTCGATGAATGTCCCGCCACTCACGCATCCGTAAATACGATAGAAAATGTTTCTTGCAGTACTTCTGTAACTGATTACCGGATAACGCCTGACGTTTCTCCTCGTAGAGATTCCACAGGTTCACGAAACTCAGAAAATCGGATGCTTTATCGGCATATTCCCGATGACACTGCTGGGCTGCTTGCTGACGCTCCTGTGGCACCTCCCTCGGATCCTGGACAGAGAGCGCACTGGCTATAATCATTACTTCTTTGACCGCGCCAAGCTCGCTAGCATGAACAATCATTTTCGCCAAGCGGGGATCAATGGGTAACATCGACAATTTTTTCCCGACATCCGTGAGCTCGTTCCGGGTATTTACGGCCCCTAACTCCTGAAGTAACTTGTAACCGTCATTAATCAGGCGGGAATCCGGCTTCTCGACAAATGGAAACTTATGAACATCCCCTAATCGAAGATTGGCCATTTGCAAAATAACAGAGGCAAGATTCGTCCGCACAATTTCAGGATCTGTAAATTCCGACCGGGAAAGGAAGTCTTCTTCAGAATAAAGACGGAAACACACACCTTCTGCAACACGGCCACAACGGCCTTTACGCTGATTTGCACTCGCTTGGGAAATGGCTTCAATGGGCAAGCGTTGCACCTTAGAACGGAAACTGTATCGACTGATTCTGGCAATGCCGGGATCAATAACATAACGGATGCCCGGTACCGTTAAGGATGTTTCCGCCACATTGGTAGAAAGTACAATTCGACGTCCACGATGGGGCGCAAATATTTTATTTTGCTCTGCCGAAGTCAATCGTGCATATAAAGGTAATATTTCCGTATGGGAAAATTCACAGTGGCGTAAATGTTTTGCCGCATCCCGAATCTCTCTTTCTCCGGGCAAGAACACCAGCACATCACCCATGGACTGTTTGTGCTCACGTTCAACTGCAATTATTTCCTCAACGACCTGCTGAATGGCATAGTTCAGATCAACCTCGTCCTCTGAATCATTCTGCAGCTCGGTCAGAGGACGATAGACCAACTCGACCGGATATGTTCGCCCGGACACCTCAATGATTGGCGCGTTTTCAAAAAAACGGGAAAACCGCTCCACATCAATGGTTGCCGAAGTCACGATCACCTTGAGATCAGGGCGTTTGGGCAACAGTTGCTTGAGATATCCGAGCAGGAAATCAATATTGAGACTACGCTCATGGGCTTCATCAATGATGATCGTTTCATAGCGGCGCAGCATCGGGTCATGCTGTATCTCGGCAAGCAAAATACCATCAGTCATGAGCTTTACGAGTGTGTTTTCACTGACCTGATCGGTGAATCGAACCTGAAAGCCGACCTGCTCCCCCAGTTTGACATTACATTCCTCTGCAATCCGGGAAGCAACCGAGCGTGCCGCCAATCGCCTGGGCTGGGTATGTCCAATCAGCCCCTTAATACCCAACCCTACGCTCAAGCAAATTTTGGGCAGTTGTGTCGTTTTTCCCGACCCCGTCTCTCCCGCCAGTATGACCACTTGATTCGCATTAATCGCTTCAGCAATTTCCTGGTGCTTTTCCGAGACCGGTAATTCAGGTGGGAACTGAAAACTTGGTAACGCCTGCTTTCTTGCACTCAGGCGCGCTTTGGCTGCATCCAGGTCAGTGGCGATTTGTTGTACTATTTTATCACGCTTTTTGTGATCACCGACTTTACGTAGATTTCGGATTCTTCGACGCAAACGCCACTGGTCATAACCTGTACATTCCAATGTCTGCTCGAAAAGACTATCCGGTGTTACCTGACTATCCATTTATTTTTAATTCTCTGAAATCTCTTTGAAAAAACGGTGCCGTTGAAAACAAAAAACCCCGCCGATAAGTCGGCAGGGCTGTTCGGGCTTGTTCACGTGCCCGGTATAACCACTGCGGGCTGGACGTGAGTTATCCCTGAATCAGTAACATCAGGCTGCTGATTCGTTCTTTTTCACTTCTTCATCACGCAATTCACGGCGAAGAATCTTACCCACATTTGTTTTGGGTAGTTCATCCCGGAACTCGATGACTTTTGGCACCTTGTATGCTGTTAAACGCTCGCGGCAATATTCCTTCACATCGCTTGAGCTTAAATTCGGGTTAGACGTAACGGCAAAGACTTTAACGGCTTCACCACTTTTGAGGTCTGGCACACCAATCGCGGCACATTCCACAATTTCAGGGTGACTGGTTACAACGTCTTCAATTTCATTTGGATAAACGTTGAATCCGGATACCAGAATCATATCCTTTTTACGATCAACAATACGGACGAAGCCATCATCCTGGATTACCGCGACATCACCGGTTTTGATCCAGCCATCTTCCGTTATCGTCTTGGCTGTTTCATCCGGACGTTGCCAGTATCCCTTCATAACCTGAGGCCCCTTGACACACAGCTCTCCGGGTTCACCCAATGGCAAGTCATTGCCATCATCATCAATTGTTTTCAACAGGGTACCGGGAATCGGCAAGCCGATCGTACCAATTTGAATTGCATTCATCGGATTGATGGACACCACAGGTGAGGTTTCTGTCATACCGTAACCTTCCGCAATATCGCACCCGGTTACTGTCTTCCACATTTTCGCGGTATCACTGGTTAACGCCATCCCCCCTGAAGCGGTAATTTTCAGGCTACTGAAATCCAGATCTTGGAAATCCTCGTTGTTGCACAATGCAACAAACAAAGTATTGAGTCCCAGAAATGCCGTAAACTTCCACTTTTTAAGCTCTTTGGCAAAGCCGGGAATGTCTCTCGGATTGGGAATCAATACACTGTGATTGCCCGTCTCGACCATGATTCCGCAGTTAAGCGTGAAAGAATAAATATGGTACAACGGCAATGGTGCAATAACTGTTTCCTGCCCTTCGCCGAGCTTGGTCAACAACACCGGCTTGGTTTGGAGCAGGTTCGCAACGAGGTTGCGGTGCGTTAACATCGCGCCTTTTGCAACACCGGTCGTTCCGCCAGTGTATTGCAAGACAGCAAGATCATCCGCATCAATACTCACCGGATGGAAGGTAAATTTTGCACCATCTTTCATCGCCTGGGTGAATGGTATTGCACCCGGAATATTGTAAGGCGGCACCATTTTCTTCACATACTTAACCGCAGCGTTCATGATGGTTCGCTTCAAAGGCGCGTGCATATCGGCAAGTTCCGTGACAATCACGGTTTCAATACCGGTATGGGGTAATACCGCCTCTGCCATATGCGCCATATTCGCAAGCACAACCAGAGCCTTTGCTCCAGAGTCATTGAACTGATGCTCCATCTCACGGGTGGTGTACAGCGGATTGGTATTCACGACAACCAGCCCGGCGCGCATTGCACCAAACACAACAACAGGGTATTGAGTCAGGTTGGGTAACTGAATGGCGATTCGATCACCAGGCTTCAGATTCGTCTTGTTTTGCAGATATGCCGCAAACTCTTTTGTCTTCCGGTCCAGGTCTGCATAAGTTAATGTAGCTCCAACCGCGGTAAATGCAGGTTTGGTGGCAAACCGTTTGAATGATTTTTCGATCATATCAACAATGCTGGAATACTGATTCAAATCAGCGTCCGGCGAGATACCAGCCGGGTATTTATCACTGAAAAAATCTTTAATTTCCTGTTCGGACATCGCACCATTTGCCATAAAAGTTACCTTTTCTTCCTGTTTAGTGATTTTAGCGACCTCTAACCATGCAGCTTAATCTACCACCCTAATATTGCTTTTTTCCTTCGGGCTGCTGCAAGAGGCCCCTTCTATTATTGATCTAGAACCGGACTCCGCCTTTTAGAGGGCGTATTTTCCTCGCGTTGGTGCTAAAAAATCAAGTTTTGTCACTAAAAACCGGATATTTTTATAGTAAGCTCCAGTTCAATCCCCTCAAAGATAAAAGTACACTCGTACCAGAAAACCGTTTCGAGTAGGCTAAAAAGTACTTTTTGGTGAGGCCGTAAAATACATCCTGTAATTTGCACGCAAATTTCGTCAGGTTTTCGCTTACGATCACATCCCCTATATGGGGGATAGAAAATGAACTTTTTTAATTGAATGTGACTAAATCAGGTGATTATTAATTTTCTTTTTTGAATGAATAAGATCTAATAGCGATAGAAATTCCGATTTATAACAGTTCGGATTTCGAATTTAGCTAACAGATGTATGTTGGGATTCAATACCACCGACAACACACTGATTAAATCAGACCAAACTCAATCGGGCCGCCCAGGTTATCAACCTCGCGCAATCGATATTCGCAATAATATTCAGTACGGATAGTTCTATGAACAATCAAACCGCCTACCTGGACACTCCAGACCACTACAAAATCCCGCTTCGAATCTGGCAGAGTTCAACGAAAGGCAAACCTAAAGGTGTACTGCACCTGTCCCATGGTATGGCTGAACATAGTGGTCGCTACGAAACATTTGCAAAAGCATTGAACCGCTCAGGTTTTCACGTAGTTGCTCACGATCACCGTGGCCACGGAGAAAGCATTGGCGATTGTGCAGGGTACTATAGCAAGCAAAACGGCTGGGACCTCGTTACATCGGATATCGGAATCGTACATCAGTTTATTGATCAGGAGTTTCCGTCATTACCAAAATTTGCCTTTGGCCACAGTATGGGGTCATTTATATTGATGGGCTACCTGATGCGCAATCCGGATTGTCGTCTTTCAGGGATTATATTGTCGGGTTCAAATTACTCCCCTCCCTCCAAGTACAAGGCACTCCAGCCCATCCTGAAAGCTGAAAAAATTCGCCTCGGTGCTCAGGGTAGAAGCCCTGTGATTAAAATGCTTACCTTTGGCAGCTTTAACAATAAATTCAAACCCAGCAGAACCGAATACGACTGGTTATCAAGAGACCCGGCAGAAGTCGATAAATACATCGCAGATGAGCAATGTGGATTCTTCTCCACCATTCAACTCTGGGAAGACCTCACCGCAGGTTTGATCGAAATCTCCCGCCCCAAGAGTTTTCAGAAATTTCCATCACAAGTACCGCTGTATCTCTTTGCAGGGGATCAGGACCCTGTAGGCGGCCATGGAAAAGGTGTTTCACAACTCGCAGGGCGCTTCATTTTTTCAGGCCATCAGGATGTGACTATTCGGCTTTACCACGAAGGACGTCATGAGATGCTTAACGAAACAAACTCAAAGCAAGTGATTGCGGAGCTGACTCATTGGCTCAACTTGAAAATAAAGTGAACTTTCCGCGCGTAATTACGGCCACAACGGCCATTAATAATAATCGCGAAAGCCATTGGGCACGAATTCAATCACGATGAGTTCAATATCAATTACGTCTATTGCGTTATCATTACTGTGTAACAGGATTGGGTTAAAACGCTACTCGGGCTAGGAGAATACCTGTAACAGCGTTAGAATAAACCAACACTGAACACTGCAAACAAAGAGCTCGAATCAATGGAAAATATTACGTACGAAGAACTTCAGATTGGCGACAGTGCAACATTCTCGAAAACACTCACAGAGAATGAGCTGGTACTTTTTGCCGCCGTATCGGGCGATGTAAACCCGGTGCACCTGGACAGCGACTTCGCGAAGGGAACCATGTTTAAAGAGCGGATAGCCCATGGTATGTGGTCTGGAGCGTTGGTCTCTGCAGCGCTCGCTACCGTTTTACCTGGACCTGGAACGATCTATTTGGGCCAGGAGCTTAGCTTCAAGCGTCCGGTAAAAATCGATGACACGCTAACAGTGAAATTGACCGTCGCCAAAAAAGAAGAGAAAAACCGAGTCATCATCGATTGTCTTGTGAGCAACCAGAAAGATGAAACCGTGGTTACAGGCACTGCAACGGTAATGGCACCGACCGAAAAACTCTCAATTGACAAACCAACACTTCCACCAATTACAATTGGTGGTTCTGAAATCTAGTTCTTATTTTGAAATCTGGTTTCTATTAATCAGGGTGAGCATTGAGCAATAGCCTGTATAAATTAGAAGATCACCAGGGAAACAAAAGCCCAACTAAATGTTGGGCTTTTTTATGGGAAAGCGACAATAAGCCGCTCATCAATCTATCAGGTTGGCAAAAAGTCTATTGGGAACTTGATAACGGTCTGTCCCAGGCGTTTTTCGCCAAAATTGAACAATTTTACCCGGGCAGCAATCTTCCGTTCCAGCGCGGTATCCCCCAACTCAGAAGAAACAACTCGACAAGCAGATACGGCTCCAGACGGTTCAATTACCAATTCAAGCAGAAGCTGCCCTTTCAACGAAGGGTTTTTCCGCAAGGCACGATTATAGATACTGTAAAGCTTTGACTGATTCCGATCGAATACTCGCCTGATCTCCTCAATACTTCGCTGACCCAGTGCTTTGGGTTTGGCTTTTGCGGCTATCTGCTCCACCTCTTCTTTTCGCGCTTCGAGCGTGACGTCTTTCTTGTTACTCAACACAACCGTCTCAGCCGCGACCTGCATGCTTGAGGTATCAATACCGCCGCTGGTACGGCTCACAGCACTTGCGCTAACGGCTGAACTGCTCCCCTCGGGAATCTTCGCTGAAATCGTCTTCGCCTGAAGTGACTTATTCTGAAGATTAAGCGCGCCAACATCTAACGTATCTCGCATATCTGCCAAGTCATCTTGCAACGCTAACAGGCCGGACTGCTTGGCCACCTCCCTCGCTTGTTCTACCGTCTGAGGTTTTTTAATCTCCGGTTTGGGTGGTTCCGGCTTGGGTGGCTCCTGTTTTTCTGGTTCCGGCTCAGGTTCTGGCTCCGGAATTTCCTCCGGTTTCTCTTCGGGTACAGGCTCTTCCTCTACTTTTGGGGGCTCAGGTACCTCAATGACTTTTTGCTCCACCTCTTGCTTTTCAATCAGTAATTTAGCCAACTGAGGCGGAATAGACTCTAATGCCTTCCGATCCGGTTCCGGTAACTCGATCATAGGAATAACCAGTGCCAGTGGTATGAAAATCACAAGCACCAGACATAACACCAGGATGAAACGGTTTCGTTCTTCCCGTTCTTGCGCCCAAGGTAATATCAAATTGTCAGAATACAGCTGTGCCATGCTCAAGCCCCCTTCTGACTGATTTTGTTTACCGCGAGGGAAATTTGAGTGTACTGAGCCTCAACGCAAGTACTCATTATGCGTTTTAAAACAGCATAGGAGATATTCTTGTCCCCCATAATGGTAATAAAACCACCCTGGCCAGATTCCGGATTGATTGCCACGCCGGTTTTCTGGGCTTGATATTCCAACTCGGCCTTCAGCCCGGCAACAATATCCTGACTTTGACTCAATACTTCCTGAATACCGGCCACCCTTCGTCCCTGGACGATAATATCCTCAGGCGTCACTTTGATGATTAACGTCTCTTTAGGGGCTTGCTCTGCAATGGATACAGGCAATTTAACGCTACTGTCCTGTTGCAGCACTTGAACATCGGAAGAATTCACCATCAGGAAAAAGACCAAAATAGTGAAAATATCCATCAAAGAAACCAGGTTAAGGCCCCCTTTTTTATGCATCCTGGTGTAATGCCGCTTCATGCGACGAGCACGACGGGATTCCTTCATTGCTCAGTACCTCCCGATAAGCTCTGAGATTCGCCAGGATCGGCATCCAAAACAGGTGCATCACCAATTGAAATCTCCGGAAACAGTTCAGCCTCCACAACACTGGCCACGACTACCGTCGGGTAAGAGCGCACTGTATCCATAACGGTTACCAGCGTTTGATAGTGTGTACCGGGCTCAGATAACAACGTGATATCTTTTTTCTCGGGTAATCGAGCCTTGATTTGTTTCAACAGCGCTCTCAACGTGTCGAAATCATAGCCTTCAGCGGTGTTGTCGATCTTTTTGATCAATCCAGCTTGTGAATCGGCCAAAACTAAAGCCGCCTCTCGGATCACAACCTGGAGTTGCAATGGAGGAGGCTCATTACTCTGTGTGTCTTCCTTGGACTCGCTAACCGGAAAGTTGAGCTCCAGAATACTGGTATGGGCAAATACCATACTGATCAGCAATACCGGCACCAATACAATCATCAAATTCATGAATGCGGTGATATCCAGCTCAGCCTCAGACACAATCTTGCGATGTTTACGTCTCATAGGGTGTCCGACTGGGTCTACTTGGTTTGGAGGTCAGTATTTTGCTCAGAGATAATGTTCAGAAATTTAATCCCTGCCATTTCGAAGCTGTCGACAATTTCATTGGTTTTCGTTTGCAAAACAGCATGAAATAACAATAACGGTATGGCGGACATCAGGCCAAATGCAGTTGTATTCATCGCGACAGAAATACTCTGGGACAGCAGATTTGCTTTTTCGGCTGGATCAGCATTGGCTACCGCGGTAAATGCGGCAATCAAACCGATAATGGTACCCAAAAGGCCCAGTAACGTTGAGATGTTCGCCAAAGTCGCTAAATATTGGGTACGTTTTTCCAATCGAGGCAATGTTTCCATTAAACCTTCTTCCATTGCGTACTCAATATCCTCCCTGCTTTGCTGATTCAGCAGGCGACTCACACCGGCCCCCATAACCGCAGCAATGGCAGTACCGGATTGGTTTGAGTACTTTAACGCAGACTTGTATTCTTTCTTTTGCAACAGCGGCAAGATGCCACGGTCGAATGCCATGCGGTTTGCGCCTTTTGCTCGTGACAAATAGATATAACGCTCTAATGCGATGGCCAAACCAATCATTAAAACGATACCAATGGGGTACATAAAAACCCCACCCTCTTGAAAAAAGCGTACCACTGTATCAAACATTACTCTTCACTCCATACAAATCGCGTTATATTTCCTGGCGGTTATTCATTATCGGGCAACGCAGGCACAGTAACTCCGTTGTCCTGATGATACTTAAGTTGTTTTCGGAACAGCTCGGGCTCAATAAATCCCAAAGCCTGTTCGCCATCAACCAGCCCCCCATCAACCAGAGCAGTAGAAGGCGGATGGCTGATTTCCTGGGATTTCACATTCGCCCCCCAGGGAACTATAAAAAGTACTTTAGGCTGCTCATCATTGCCCTTTACAGAAATCCCCTCAATTTCAAGCACGTCTGCAGCATATGCCTGAGAAATGAACAAGAAACTTGCCATTCGGACCAAAAACTTTCTAGCCAAAACCGTTTACTCCCAAATGTGGCACCCCCTCAAAGATAACTCCGTGCCGATACCGTTTATTCAACACGTCGCTCCAAGTCGACAATCCATTGCTCTACTTGCGCATCAGGGAGATTCGCAAAATTTTGATACTGACGATAGTGGCGCAGTGCTTTTTGAGGTTCATGTAAATACAAATCGAGCAGAACGCCTAAAGAATAGTGCAGTTCGGGTGAACGCGGATATCGTTTCAAACCGGTTTCAAGAAGCTGGCTTGCCTCCATAAAGCGCCCTTCCCGCCTTAATATATTACTGAGATTGTTTACCGCCAGAGGCTGGGCGGGATTAAGTGACAACGCTTTATTGTAGTAATCTCGTGCCTCGGCCAAATCCGTTTGCTGCTCGGCAATCGCACCTAGATTGGCATAAATTCCAGCCGCTTCCGGGACAAGCTCTTCAAGTGCCTCAAGTTCAGATTTGGCCTGCTCAATAGCACCGTTTTCCAGCAGCTTAACGGCATTCAGATATTGTAATTTAGTCTCTTCCGGCACAATCACAACCGAAATAGGTGGCAGCACATCGCTAGAGTGCATTGTGTCAGAATGGGCGGCCGGGTCACCAGCGGCTCCTGAATGATCAATTGTGCTGTTGGTGGCAAGTCCACTTGTACTGGACATGCTCTCCGGAACGCCAGAGGGTTGTTCCGGTGCACTTGCACATGCAGTGAGAAACACAGCGATTAATGCGGGGAAAAGGCGGTGCTTGTCGCCAAGTGGAGTTAGCATTTTATTCTTAAAAAAGCTCACGGGTACTACCTATAACCTTTTCATCCCTGACATATCGAACAGGAAATATTTTAGCTAATTCACGATAACTTTCCTGTATCCACTTATCAAATACCGCATTGCGCGTGTGTTGGATGTTGGTTTCGTGAAGTTCTATTGATTTTTCTTCAAAAGGATACGCTTGCTCTTCAAGCAGCAACATGTATTGCTCGGCTTGAAGCTCATCAAGGCTCGATGGTATTTCGGCATTCAACAGATCACGACTCAACTGGCCATAGACCGACGCGAGTTGATAAGTGCTCTGGGTAGCCAATTGTGAGACACCATAAGCTGCTACTTGCTGGTAGAGCTCGACAACTTCCTTGAGACTGGCTTTTTTTCGCGACAAACTCTTCTTTAGCGGCGTTCTGATCTGGATTTTATCAAAATCCATTTTCGCCTCTTCTGCGAACACCAGTGTTGCTTCGGCTGCCAACAATATGGATCGGTCTGTCCGTTCAGCTCCAGCCTGTCTATCGCCTTCAATAATCTTTCGCAACCATTGGTGATGGCGTTTGGTTTGCTTGCGCTGCAGATAGTAGTTTGCAACTTGTTGACGAGCCTCCAGGGCAAATACATAAGGCGCGGGATACTGAGCTTCATATTTCGTGTAAAGTCGAATCGCTCTATCCTGCTGACCCGCTTTAATGAACAATTCCGCAGCCTGGTACAAGGCTTTTCGAGCCACCTCTGCGTCCGGGGTTTGCGCTGCAAAGCGCTCAAGTTCGTCAGCCGCATAGAGGTCTTGTTCACTGTTCAGGTAGGCAACAATTAGCTTTTCCGAAATGGATTGAGTTAAAGCGTGCTCAGGAAAATCCTGTCGAAATTCCACTAGAACAGGGATTGCACGCTTCCACTCTTTGCGATTCAGTAACTCTGCTGCCGCGTCATAACGTGCATTAATCCGTATCGGGCTATCCGGAGCAATTTTCTCGATGCGCAGGTAGTCCTCAACAGCCTGTTGCCATTGACCCCGTTTGTTCGCAATCTCGGCTGCTTTGTATATCGCCGCCGCAATTTGCTCAGTTACGATAACATATTGTTGATCTTTCTTTGGAATGAGTTTTAATGCCGCCAATAATGCTTTTTCAGACTGGCCAAACTCCCCCATTTCGAATTGGGCTTGCCCTTGCACGAGCCAGGCCGCCTTGAGGACATTGTCATCCTGACTGCCAATTTCAACGATGCGACGGGCAACATCCGCCGCCCTGAGATAGTTGCCACCCGAAAGTAAATCATTGGCGGCAACGGATAATACCTGGGGCGTTCGCTTGTCTTTTGGAAAGCTTTCTGCAAATTTCAGCGCATATTTAATCTGACGTGATTCATTCGCTGAATCACCTGTTTGTTCATTGGCAGCGAGTCGATCCAGCGCTACCAATGCAGAATAGCCGGATTCATGGCTGTCTTTGTGTTTCGCCACTAAGTATGCCGAACGGTAATAAACCTGAGCGGCCTTTTCAAATTTTCCGGCTCGAAAATAACCCTCTGCTGCCAGATGCAGCTTTTCCCCGGCATCTTCCGCGCCCGAATCGAGGTCGGCATACTCTTCGTAATACTCCGCAGCGCGCAGATATAGCTGATTCCGGGCGTCTGCTTTTTTGGCGCTTTGGGCAGCAACGAAATCAAGATGGGACAGATCATTCAAATAGGCTTTCAGACTGGGGGTAATATTGCCCCGGCGTTCTTCACCTGCCTCAAGTAAAAAACCACTGCGTAAACCATAATTTTGTACAAACAAGCGTTTCTCGTCCCAAACCTGTTGGGAAAACCGTGCCGCTTTGTAGGTGTCAATAATCTTTACAGCAAACAAAGGCGCAGCATTACTCCCTGGGTTTCTTTCAATAAAGTTACGGTTTACTGTAACGCTGTCTTCATATCGTTCCTGGTTCAGATAAAAATCCGACAGGTTTCGATATAGTCGATCCGCATAGGGTTTCCGCCCAACCGAGGAGAACAACTGATCAATCGGATCGCGATGTTCACTGTAGGAAAAGACGATACTCATAATTCTCAACGTGTCTTGAACCGTCTGTAAATTAATACCTTCCAGCTGATCGAAATCGGCATTATCAGCATACATCAGGTCGAGAAATTGCGTGAATCGGGCCAAGGCTTCATCCTGTCTGCCCTGTTTAAACACAGACCAGCCAAGCATAAACCCGGCTTTGGAATGAAATCGCGTGCCAACACCGGCAGAAAGTACTTTTTGATACGCCTTTTCAGCCGCACGGTACTCGCCCTCTGAAAACGCAAATTCAGCCAGCCTGAACCACGACTCAGTTGCAAAATCAGACCTGGGAAATTGCCCGACCAACCGTTTTAGTGAAGCTATAGCTTTTTCTCTCTGCCCCAGGGCATCTTGAGAACGAGCCGATTGGTACAACAGCATGTCCACCGGGTATACTGGATCAGCAGACGACATCAATTGCTCAAAACTAGCCAACGCACGCCTGTGCATCTGTATCTCGTCCGCCTCGCTCAACTCCTGGTCACTACCAAAACGCTGCTCCAGTGCGGTAATTCGCAGTAACGCATCAACCCGAATAACCGGGTCTGCGGTGGTGTTGAACAACAATCTGTAACGCCTGATCACCTCCTTGGCAGGAACCAGGGGTGAAGCTTCTGAGGAAAAATCAATAAAGGGTGGTTTGATATCTCCAATTGTTTTTTCCTCAGTCGAGAACTCAAATGTAACGGGCTCTGCAGCGACAATAAACTTTGAATTTACAATCAGCGCCAAGGTTGCAGTCAGGGCCAACAACCGAGTAAAAAATATAAATCCAACCTTCAACCGGAAACCTGCAATCATTTGGTTTCCTCCTGAGCTGCCTCGGATTCCCGCCCGCTGTTAAGTTGTTCCAACCTCAATTGTTCCTCTTCTTTTTTCCGTGCGGCTTCTGCGCGTTTCTTCTCCAGTTCATCCCGCTCAATCAATAATGTCTCATACAAATGGGCCAGCGCCTGCTGAGCGATATCGTGATAACGCGTCATCTCCGTTCGCTTGGCTTCAAGACGCTTGATCACTTCATCAGTCAATACCTGATCAACTTCAGCACGCAAAGTGGAACACCGTTGTAAAGCATCCTTCACACGAACCGATTCCCGGAGAACGTTGTCCAGCAGTGAGTCGAAACGCACAGGACCATCCGAAACAATCTTCTCAAAGGCAGAAATACTGCCCTCATAGCGATTAATTTCCCGCTGCAAAGCCGCCAAATCATCCTCTATATCAGCAACATTTCTAAGATAATCCTGGCTTGCCTTCCACAACAACAGACCATTCACACGTTCCAGCCGTAGATTCAAATCCTCTTGCATGGAGCCTGTGACTTTGCCTTTTTTGACATAATTTCGATAATTCTGTTTTAAACGCTGAGCGTGTGCATACTGCTCTTGAACTTCTGGCTTGGCTAAATAGATAAACTCTTTATTCTGTTGCGCCTGGCGCAGCTCTTTTTCCAGAGATTCCGCGCGATTTTGCATTTTTTCCACCAGATTCTTGGCTTTTACAGCGGAAATAAGCGCGTTCCCCTGGCGGAACCCATTTCGTCGCTGTTGGAGCATCCCCTCAAAAACAGTTAAATCGGACTGCCATTCGCTCAAATTTTGTTCAAGCATAATCAACTCTTCGAGCGACTCCACTAAACTGAAAACTTCGCCGTCATTTATCAATGCGTTCATGTAGGCTACTTTCGGCGTGTTATCCGCAATACCGTCTTCAAGAAACCATTCCAGGGTATCCAGTTCACTTTCCTGAATGAGCGCGGCATCTGCCCCCAGTTTCCTTACTGTATTGATGACCGTATCAAGTGTTCTGACCTCTTTATCCAGAACGGAGATTGATTCCAGATAGCTTCTGGAAGCGCGTCCGCGATAACCTTCGTGTTGATAGGCGTATGCGATCCCCAGAAACGCATCAGCCACACCCGGTACAACCATTGGATAACGCTTGGCCCGATGCCAGGACTGAATCGCCTGGCGGAATTGATTACGCTGTAAATAGGTGAGTCCGTGCAAGTACAATGCAGTTGGCGTAATTGGGCTATCGACACGGATGCGATTCAAAAATCCAAGGGTTTTATCGAATTCACCACCCTGTAATGCCAAGACCGCTGAAGCCATGTAAATACGATCCGCTAACGCTCCGGGTTCATCTACACTGAGATAATCCTTCTTGACTTGTTGACTCAGCGCGTCGGCAACACGCAATGAAATGATGGAGCGGGCATTATTACTGTCTTTTTGCTGGTAGGATTTGGCGAGATTGTAATAGGCGTACCCAGCCCATGCCCCCTCTTGCATTTGTTGCAGAATATCTGCTGCTTTGGCAACTTGTTCAGTGCGCATATTCGCCGCAGCATAATAGTACTGATAATGAGGCAGTAACTTTCGGTCCAGGCCATTTACCCTTTTGAGAGAGGCCAACGCGCCCGGGAAATCACCATGTTTATACTGAATTCTGCCCAAACGGAAGAATGCTTCGGCAGCGATTCGTCCGCCCTTGTTTTTTGCCAGTAATTCCAACTGGGACTGTGCACGATTTGTAACGCCAAACTCTGCCAGCGATTCCGCAATCAGAAATGCTAATCGCTCATCAATCTCAAGCAATCCGGGATCTTGAGGTGATACCGGGGCCTCGATAAGTGCTTTGAAGTAATTTTGCTGATGGTAATCATACAACATCACACCTCGGGCAAGTTCAGGCGGCAAGTCCTCCCCATGCGCTGTGATTGGGGCCACCAGAAATGGCAAAAACAACAAGGCGAACAATCCCTTGACAGAATTTATTCCCTTTCTTGCTCGTGTCATGAAATACATTCTCCGTTTTAATCCTTGAAGGGTTATCGAAATAAGTCGCCTTGACTGGCAAGCTTTACCTGATTAACGCCATTCTTTTACAGAGAACTGGGGCTCTTTTTTGGTTCGAGAGTCGACAATCGAAAACTCAATCAATTTGGCATTGTCCGACTTTTCAAAAGTGTAGGTTTTTTCCCTGCGAAAATACCGCTCATCACCCTGACCGTTAAACACGGCATTGATCCGGTGGGGACCACTGGACAGATTACCGATATATAGCCGTTGAATCCCTCCCTTACTCAATGCATTCAACTCACTTTCTTTATACAGATAAGTTGTAGCCGTTTTACCATCGATTGAGATTTCAATCGAATCCAGCAGAAAGGATTCTTTGGTTTTGAGTGAAAGAAATACGGCTATCTGCGTATTTGCGGGATGAATAATTGCCTCTTCCAATTCAAATAGCTCGCGGTTGAGCTGCACAACCTCATCTTTTAACTGACCCACTTTGTCATGAATGGATTCTTTGGTCGCAGATTGCGCAACAACTGTGAAACCGAAAAAAAACAGTAATCCGAGAAAAAACTGAAACCCGAGAAAATCCCGAAACCAAAGAAGAGAGGCTGATATTTTTATTCCATTTACCATATTGAATCTAACCAAAAGAAAAACACCTCGAACACGAAGCCGGAAAAATAAGCCATCATTGATGCCGCTGCAGATGCCGAATTTCGACCGTTCTTATACATAACAAGCTGATTTACAAATAGTAACATCAAAATCGGAGTGTGAACCGATACTTCGATCACCAATCCGTGATTCAACCGTTAATTCTAGTGGGTTTAAACAGAAAAATGGTACAAACAGCACAAATGACAATAATAATTTCTAACCCGAGGCACTGAGGATATTCACTGGCAGACCCGAAACGGTGTCAAATTAGTTTACACAATTTTACATCTGACTAGAGTAAATAAAGAAAGGACAAAAGTATCACCCTGAATTTTAGACACTTTTCTAATTTTGGTATCTTAACTGCTGGGATAGCAGTGCTTAGACAAAGACAGTAGCTTGAGGTGGTCTCGATTTTGACGTTCATGGGGTAAGCTCATCAATGCCAAGTCCAGCCTTTCACTACTGGACTTGGAACCGAGATCGCTGATGGACTCAACCCCATCAGCTTTTTTTATTACTATTTGGAGAGTGACTTCATCCCTGCTTCCAGGCCTTCAAGGGTTAGAGGATACATTTCATTCTCGACCAGATCCCGTGTAATCCCCAACGAACCACCCGACCCCCAATAGTTCTCCGGCATCGGATTGAGCCAGATAACCTTTCGAAAGTGGTCTTTTAGACGCTGCATCCATACTGCACCCGGTTCTTCATTCCAGTGTTCAATACTGCCGCCAGCCTGGGTAATTTCGTACGGTGCCATCGAGGCATCTCCGACAAAAATCACTTTGTAATCCGGTGTATATTTATGGATTACATCCCAAACTGATGTCGTTTCGTTGGTTCGACGAATATTATTTTTCCAGACACTTTCATATACAAAGTTATGGAAATAAAAATACTCCAGGTGTTTGAACTCCGCCCGACAGGCAGAAAAAAGCTCTTCACAAACTTTAATATGGGGATCCATTGAGCCACCCACATCGAGAAACAGTAATACCTTTACACTATTATGGCGCTCAGGTACGAGCTTCAAATCAAGATAACCGCCGTTACGGGCAGTTGATGTGATCGTATCATCCAGATCCAGTTGATCTGCAGCACCTTGTCTCGCAAATTTGCGCAAACGACGCAACGCAACTTTAATATTCCGGATACCAATTGTGATACTGTCATCCAGATCCTTGAAGCCACGCTTTTCCCATACCTTTACGGCCCGTTTATTGCGAGACTTGTCCTGGCCAATCCGGAATCCTTCCGGGTTGTAACCGTTAGCACCAAATGGAGACGTCCCACCGGTACCAATCATACGATTACCGCCTTGATGACGCTTTTTCTGCTCTTCAAGACGTTTTTTAAAGGTTTCAATCAGCTCGTCAAGTCCGCCCAAGGCTTCGATCTTTGCTTTGTCTTCTTCGGATAGCTGGCGCTCGAATTCAGCTCTTAACCAATCATCGGGTATCGCCGCTTCCAAGGCCATATCGAGGGTTTCGATACCCTTGAAATATTTGTCGAAGGCACGGTCAAATTTATCGAAGTGACGCTCGTCTTTTACCAGGCACAACCGACTCAGGTAATAAAACTCTTCCATATTCGCGAAGGCAAGACGCGCCTGAAGCGCCTCGATAAGATCAAGGTACTCCCTCAGGCTCACGGGTACCCTGGCTTTTTTGACCTCCATAAAGAAATCAATAAACATAGTTCACCTAACCTCGGCGGCGCGCCATAAATGCCAGTCTTTGTAACAAATGAACATCCTGCTCATTCTTGACCAACGCGCCGTATAATGGCGGGATAGCCTGCGCGGGATCGTGCTCGAGTAACGCCTTCGCAGACAATTCATCAGCCATCAAGAGTTTCAGCCAGTCGATTAATTCGGAAGTGGAAGGCTTTTTCTTCATCCCCGGAACCTTGCGCACATCAAAGAATATTTCCAGTGCGTCTTTTACCAGTTCCTTTTGCGCTTGGGGGAAATGTACATCCACGATGTCCTGCATGGTTTCCGCATCGGGGAAGTTTATGTAGTGGAAGAAACAGCGACGCAGGAAGGCGTCTGGCAGCTCTTTCTCATTGTTACTGGTGATGATAACGATAGGACGGTTTTTCGCTACGATACGTTCTTTTGTTTCGTACACATAGAATTCCATTTTATCCAGCTCGAGCAGCAGGTCGTTCGGGAATTCAATGTCGGCTTTGTCGATTTCATCAATCAGGAGAATGCATTGCTCTTCAGCTGAAAACGCCTCCCAAAGCTTTCCTTTCACAATATAGTTCGAAATATCGTGAACTTTATCATCACCCAGTTGAGAATCCCGAAGGCGCGATACAGCATCATACTCGTACAAGCCTTGTTGGGCTTTAGTTGTTGATTTAATGTGCCACTGAATCAATGGAGCGCCCAATGCTTTAGCGAGTTCTTCTGCCAACAGCGTTTTACCTGTTCCCGGCTCACCTTTGATCAACAGCGGTCGTTGCAACACGATAGCAGCGTTAACTGCCATTTGCAGATCTTCTGTTGCCACATAGTTTTCGGTACCTGTAAATTTCATAGCGCTCTCTTCTTTCAATAATAAAATAATATTCTAATTTAGTCCGATTCGAACCCAAGTATATTACGAAGAAAGATACGGCACAATTCTGGTCATTTTTTACTACATTCTACTGCCATACTCAGGCTTTCCCGCACAGGTTGTTCAAATAAACAGAAAAATCTATTGTTTCGGATCAAAGCTACGGAATATCGCGACACAAAATTGAATCTCATGCGACAAAGGACTAAGCTAAAGTGCCATATTCCCAGGGCACAGGAAGGTAGCCCGACGCCTACACCAACACACTCCTGAAGTATCAGGCCAGGTCATAGCAAAGCGATATCGATTCACAGTTCGAACCGGTATGACGCATTTCTTGCCACCACCAAACGCCTGGGCACTTCATGGATTTACGACATCAAGGAAAAAACATGACCAAAATTTATGAGGACAACTCTCAATCCATCGGCAATACACCCTTGGTAAAACTCAACCGGGTTACTACAGGAAATGTCTACGCCAAAATTGAAGGGCGCAACCCGGCCTACTCGGTAAAGTGCCGGATAGGTGCCAATATGGTCTGGGATGCCGAAAAGCGAGGCGTATTGAAGCCTGGCATGACAATCGTTGAACCCACCAGTGGCAACACCGGTATTGCACTGGCTTTCGTCGCGGCTTCCCGCGGCTACAACCTGGTGTTGACGATGCCGGCATCCATGAGTCTGGAACGCAGAAAAGTAATGAATGCGCTCGGCGCAGACATTGTTCTGACAGAGCCGCCAAAAGGCATGAAAGGTGCAATCGAAAAGGCACAGGCACTGGTCGATGAAAACCCGGACACCCATATCATGTTGCAGCAGTTTGAGAATCCAGCGAATCCGGAAATTCACGAAAAGACTACAGGCCCAGAAATCTGGAATGACACAGATGGCAACATCGACGTCTTGGTCGCTGGTGTCGGCACCGGTGGAACCATTACCGGCGTATCGAGATACATCAAACAAGAAAAGGGCAAAGCGATTGTCTCCGTAGCGGTTGAGCCCACTGCATCCCCCGTTATTACGCAAACCATGGCCAGCCAGGATCCGACCCCCTCCCCCCATAAAATCCAGGGCATCGGTGCAGGATTTGTTCCGAAGAATCTCGACCTCTCAATCGTTGATCGGGTGGAACAGGTAACCAATGAAGAGGCAATTGAATTCGCCCATCGACTCATGCGAGAAGAAGGCATACTCTGTGGTATTTCTTGTGGTGCTGCAGCGGCAGCAGCGGTGAGACTGGCCGAACAGCCCGAATTCAAAGACAAGAATATTGTGGTCATTCTGCCCGACTCGGGCGAACGCTACTTGAGCTCCCCACTGTTTGAAGGTCGCTTTAGTGAGCTGGAAAATGTACAGTAAGCGCTCTTCTTAGCGCGCTTATACAGTCCAAAAGCGCTCACAACTGTACTGAATGGCAAGCTTCAAAATTACTTTGAACGTGCCATATCAGTACAGTTTGAAACAAGGTCAGTACAACCTGAAACAAGGCTCAGTCCTTTTTGTCGTCTTCATCCTCCGAGGGCAGATCGTCTGTTTCCGAGATATCAAAATCTTCCAGATTAAATTCCTCGTCATCATCCTCCACGCCATTTTCGGCCAAAATATCATCTGCAATATCTTCAGCCGTTTTGCCTTCCATGACTTCATCTTCCTCAGAGAAATCATCCGCCCCGTCCATTGCATTCAATGTGGCCTCGATTTCTTCAGGGCTCATTGCCTCCGGTTCCAGTTGAGGAATCTCCTGTTCCGACTCATCAAGTCCCGGCTCATCGATATCCGGCTCATCTAAACCCGCATCCAGTTCTGACCCCCCCATACCCGGATCTTCAGACATCATATCCATATCTTCGTCGATAGCGTCCTCAAGCACAGGCGCATCCTCTGCGATGTCGTCAAGTACCGGCAGCTCATCGCCGGGGTCATCGAGATCTATAGCATCTTC
This sequence comes from Oleiphilus messinensis, assembly GCF_002162375.1. Classification (GTDB taxonomy): domain Bacteria; phylum Pseudomonadota; class Gammaproteobacteria; order Pseudomonadales; family Oleiphilaceae; genus Oleiphilus; species Oleiphilus messinensis. The sequence goes on from NZ_CP021425.1 coordinate 3,783,140, forward strand.
CACATCCATCTTCATTTCAGGCTCTTGCGCGAACTCCTGCTCCTCAATATCTTCCGCAGCCTGAGATGCTTCTTCTGCCGCATCGGCGACCATTTGTTCCAACTCAGCGGTATCGTCCGTCATCCCGAACTCCTGATCATCAACAAAGTCCAGTTGATCATCAATATCGTCGAGGGAGTCTTCCTCAGGTATCTCAAGCACCGGCTCCTGCTTTGCAGGGGCGGCAACTGGAGCGGCCTCAGGTAAGGACTCATCGGGTTCATCAAACGTATCGGTATCGCCCAGCTCGGGGTCATCAGATCCTCTCTCCTGAGTTTCATCACCCTTCTGCTTGCCTTTGCGCATTTTCAGAAATGCGAACAGCGCACCTGCAAGCAGCAACAAACCACCGCCCGCCGCTGCACCAATCAATAGCCAATCAGGTTGCTCTTCCGGCGCAGCATCATCTGACTCATTCCCGGTAACGTCAGGGCTTTCTTGTTCCAGGGTTTCCGGTACATTAATTGGCGCGATAACAGACTCATCAGCCTCGTCCACTGACGCAGGCTCGTCTGGCTGATCCGGGTCATCCTCCACAGCGCTATCCGGTTCTGACTCCTCAGGCTCAGGAATTGATTGGATCGCCTGCGCGCCAACTTCGATGGGATAAACCGCGTCAAAAGAGCGAGGGGCGAAAGTGAATTCACCGCCATCGGTCGTTACGCCTTTTACTTTCAGCTGGACAACATATTTACCATCCCCTTTATTCGGGAAGATATCCAGCTCCCAATTACCTGATGCCTTATTAAATGGCACCGTTTTAATCAGGTTGTTTCCATCCGGCGCTTTAATCTTGGTAACAATTTTCGTTTTATCAGTATCAATTTCTTTATTTTGCGGTGCAATAACCAAACGATAAATCGATTCACCGCGATCATCTTTTGCGACGATCATTTCCAGGTTCAATGGCGATCGAAGTGTAATCACCTGGCGGTGTTTTCGCTTGAATGTTTTGCCATCAGCAAGCACGTTAACAATATAACGACCTTCCCGCCTTAATTTGCTGATATTATCTTCAAAGATTCCATTTTCTGGCGGAGCTTCTGCCTTGGACAATCGTTTCGTTCCTGATTTTCCGTCTTCTGTTTGAATATTAAGATCCACATCAATCAACTTCAGAAAATCAGGGTTAACTATAGTGCTCTCACCTTCTTTAAAAGCAACTTCCATATGCAGTGTTTGTCCGGCGAAAAAATTGGAGGGTAACTGGGCAACCTCCATTGAAAGGTTACTCACCACGGTGACTCGGGAGTCCGGAAGCAAGTCCGCTTCTATACGCCATTGCCCCTCTAAAGGTTGCTTGATGGTAACCAAGTCGTAACCTTTATCACTGTACCAGTCCACATAATCTGGTTTTTGCCCTTTGCTATAACCGTTGTCGTCCGGTTCGATAATTCGTGTGGGCTGGCTTCCGGGTTTCTTGAAAATGAGCGCTGTGAGTTCCTCAACGCTGGAATCAATATCAAATGTATTTCCTTCCAGGGGGACTTCTTCCGCGGGTACGGCCTGATCCAAAGCCCGCACAAAAATACGGGTCAAATCTTCCGATGAGTTCGCCACTTCTGCCAAACCACCGGTTTTCACCGCCAGTTTTTCCATTAGAGACAAATCGGCATTTTGAGAAAGTGCAACGGTGTGAATTCGAGCCCCGCGATCAGAAATTCGGGACAACACATCCGATAGAATACGATTACGTTCAGAGAGGTTTTTGTCCGGATCCCGATCTATATCGACAACCCCGTCCGTTAACAGGATGAAGTGCGTATTTTCAAAAGACTCACTTTTATAGAAATCATCACTCGCAGTTTCAACTGCACCACCGATATTAGTGTATAAAGCGACGGAGTTGATTTCCTTTGCTTTGTTTTTCGCCATCTTTCGCCACAAATCATCAACTTTCTGATGTTTCACCAGCATGTTAACGTATTGACCAAAAGTCCATATTCCGGCAGTGGAACCATCTGGTACTAATTCAGTCAATAAATTTACCGCGGGAATACGGAGATTATTGGGGTCATTTTTTTTCATGCTGCCAGAAATATCAATCAACACACGGACATCTGACGGCCCGTCGGCAGCAGAAACTGGCAGAGCATTAAAAAATAAAAAAAGGAAGAAACAGACAAAACCCGAATACTGTGATTTCGGGCGGAAAGGCAGAAGCCGCATTCATAATATCCTGTATTGCAAATTTGCTGTCTACTCTATTTATAGCAGCTTTTACAACAAGAACAACGCAACTTCAAATAATCAACCTCAATATGGTCGCTTTACTGATTGATTTATCAACTAAAATTCAGTTAAGCCTCGCATTGTTTTCTGCCAGCGGAGGATCGTCTGTACGAGCAGATTCAAGAGAAGGCTCAACAGCCTCATTTTTTCCGAAAAACTTGCGCAGAATGAACTCCAGTTTCACCAACAGCATTGCACCAATTAATCCTGCAGCAATCAGCTTGAGTGAGAGCTCAACTGTTTCCTGATTACCGGCATAAAGCTCATAACCCAGAGCCATAAACGCGGGTGCTAACCAGTCTTCATCGCTGGGTAGCCAAATCGGCGTAAACAACAACACAGCTACAGCAAGACGTAAAAAACGGCGCACACCCCACCAGCGAATAAAACGCGTCATGCGCCAGAATACAACACACAAAAGTGCACTGGAACATAAATAACCGATCCAAACTGCCGTATAACCCGAATCCAATATGAACCCGATATCAAGAAAACGGTCCATGTTAATGCCTCTTTTGCCAGTGACTGAACTTGTCCAATACTCTATTTTCGAATCCAGACATCCGCCAGTTTACATATCTTCCGGACTATCGTGCTGGATTCACTTTTTCACGCTTAAAATTTTTACGCTTGGCGTTTGTGCATGACTACAGGTCCATAACTACAGGTCCATAACTACAGGTCCATAACTACAGATCCATAACTACAGGTGATCAATGATATGATCTTCCCATTCATCCTCCGGCACATCATTTTCGGAGATCACTTTACCTTTAATTGACGCATGAGCTTTATGGACCGAGTTCGGGTCACCACTAAGCAATGGATGCCATTCGGGTAAGTCTTTCCCTTCATAGACCAGTCGGTAAGCGCAGGTCGACGGCAACCAGCCCAGTGATTGCAAATCATCAGGCTTCAACCAGATACAGGTCGGCACTTTTTCATGTCGCTCCTGATAAACGGTACAACCACAACAACTTTCATCCAGATACTGGCAGACGATATCGGTATAGAACACATCACCAGTATCTTCATCTTCGAGTTTTTGCAAACAACATTTGGCGCACCCGTCACACAATGACTCCCACTCGGATTTCGTCATCTGATGCAACGTTTTTTCTTTCCAGAATGGTTTTATCCCGGTCATACTCGACTACCAGCGCTTTTCAACGTGTTTATCCAATCCGAGTTCAAGGCGATGGGACTCCAGCAAGCTATCGGTATCGGCTGGAGGCATCTGCAGCGAGAAACCTTTTTCCCGGATATCGGCCAACACTTGTTTCGCTTCGACCCGAGCGAGCTTCTTGTCTTCGGTCAAAAGCATGTCAAAGACGTGTCGAGGCTCACCAAAAACGGTCATCAGTGCCTCGGGAAGATTTTTAATGCCCTGCTTCTTGTCAACGTACAGGTACATTTCATCTTTTTTACTGCTCCGAAAAACTGAACAGATTAATTTAACTGAACTCATACTGGTCTCTTGATTCACTTTCATCCGGTGTACATGGCAAGTGTGACTTACTCTACAGTCACACTTGCCAGAAACAACTGCATTTCCCGCTCAAACATCGGCCTCAAATTCTGCGCGCGCCACCCGTTAAAATCGTCTGGCAAACTGACTTCACCAGTATCCAATGTTTCACGAACAGCCTTCTCCAAGACCTTGCGACGACCTACCACCTCCGGCGCAATACCGGTTTGCTCACTGAACTGCAAAACGATCGCCTTTAGTCGCTTGTATAATTTTTGCTCAACCAATCTAAGCGGGGGAGGAATTCTACCAGCAAACTCCCCCGAATCAAATTCTGACTCACGAATCAGTTTCAACAAGGTATCACTGTGGGTTTTAATCACACTGGGACGAAGTTTGGGAATACGTGACAGCTTTTGTATAGAGGACGGGCGACGTTGAGCAATTTCGATCAAGGCATTGTCACTAATAACATGTTGGCGCGGCACATTACAAGACTTGGCCTGTTGCTCACGCCAACTACATAGCGAGCGCAACAATTGCTGTTTTTTTGTGGGTAACTTCCAGGCACCGCGCAATTTTAAATAATAGTGATCATCCGGATCATTTGATAATGCAGAATTCAGGGCACGATCTGATTCTTCCACCGCGGCCTCATAAAATCCCAGATGCTGGAGTTCCTCAAAGAGCTTTTGATAGACAGGATATAAATACCGTACATCGTCTGCAGAATAGTCAAGCTGCTTACTGCTAAGCGGACGCCGCAACCAATCTGAACGGGTTTCAGATTTAGGCAAACCAATCGACAAATAATCTTCCACCAACGCGCCGTACCCAATCGATCCCCCTTTGCCGGCAAGCGCAGCACCAATCTGGGTATCAAAGATATTTTGAGGTGCACATCTTAAAGCGTGCGAGAAAACCTCAATATCTTCACTGATCGAATGCATGATCTTCAGGATCTGCGGGTCTTGTAAAACATCGGCGATCACTTGTAAATCCGCACAAGCTAACGGGTCTACAAGATAGACCCCGTATTCATCTGCTATCTGCAACAGGCCCAGTTCGGGGTAAAACGTGTTTACCCGTACAAATTCAGTATCCACACACAACCAGCGTTGACCTTTCCATTGCCTGGAAAGGTTAATCAGCTGTTCGTTGGAAGCAACAAATACAACATTTAACGACATTAAACAACGAACCAGAATTTCTCAAGCAAACGGCCGACGGCCCTGAAAAGCATGACTGATGGTGCTACCGTCACTATAACCGAGCTCACCACCAACCGGGATACCATGGGCAAGCCGGGTCAACAGAACATTACGGGACTTTACCATATCAGCAATGAAATGTGCGGTCGCTTCACCTTCTACCGTCGGATTGGTCGCCAGAATCACTTCGGTACACTCGTTTTTATCAATGAGCTTACAGAAACGATCTATACCAATTTCCTCAGGACCAATCCCTTCAAGAGGAGAAAGATGACCCATTAAGACAAAATAAGTCCCCTCATATAGCCCCATTTGTTCGATTGCCTGCAGATCAGAAGGCGTCTCGACGACGCAAACGGTTTTGGGATCCCGACGGTCACTGGCACAAATGCCGCAAAGTTCAGCCTCGGTAAATGTCTGGCATTGCTGACAGCGCTTGACGTCCACCATTGCCCGAGACAGTGCGCCAGACAACTTGGTACCGCCTTCCCGATCCCGCTCAAGCAAATAGAGCGCCATGCGCAATGCAGACTTTTGTCCGACGCCCGGTAAACACCTGAACGCGGCCACCAATTCATCAATGAGAGGTGACATACTCATAACAATGGCTAAACTCCCGTGAGGATCTAGAACGGCATTTTGAATCCGGGAGGCATTCCCATACCGCCTGCCAATCCAGCCATTTTTTCCTGATTATGCTTCTCGATTTTGCGCACAGCATCATTGACTGCAGCCGCCAGCAAGTCCTCCAAAAGCTCTTTTTCTTCGGTAAGCACGGAAGGATCAACATCGACTTTTTTTACATCATGCCGGCCGTTCATAATAACTTTGACCAGCCCCGCCCCGGATTCACCGGTCACTTCTGCGTTTAAAAGCTCTTCCTGGGCTTTTTGAAACTGCTCCTGAATTTTTTGGGCTTGCTTCATGAAGTCGCCCATTTCGCCATTAAACATTGTCTACCTCGTCTCTATTGGACTTAATTTAAACTCAAAACTGCTACAGACCCCATTATTGACGCACCGGATCAATCGGTTCAACCGTTTTTTCCATAATTCGTGCATCAAAGAGTGCAATAAACTGCTGCACGTTCTGATCATTTTCAATCGACTGCACTGCCAGTGCCAAACGCTCTGCCCGGTTGCGCTCACGCCTTTGCATGGGCGTTTCTGAAACGGGTTGTTCTGCCAGGAACTCAATTCGCACCGGCTCAGCCAACCGCGCCTGAACCGCATCCACAATTCGCTTGCGATGGACTTCAGTCAACATCCGGTGGTGCCCCACATCAATACGCATAGTCACCAGACTGCCATCAGAAGCCCAATCACAGTGAGCAGCAATATTCATGGTCATGCCGGTCAAACCCAGCGATTCGAAGTCCCCGACCCAATCAAATTCACTGAGTGGAATGGGCTCTAATGCCTCTTTCACTTGAGTATTTGCTGCCGGTTGATTTAGCTCAGGTGGCGGCAAGCTGGCATCTGAACCTGACTGATCTCGTTTTGGACTTTCTGCTATATGGTGACCCGCACTTTCGCGAGGCTGTGCAATTTCGGTTGGCTGGGCAACGACGCGATCCGGATCCTGATGAGGGATAACCGGTTCAGCCGCCACTCGATCACTTGCGACTTCCGGCGGGCTTTGCCGGAGATTTGATTGATCCTCGTGGTTAGGCTGCCTGGAGGCACCGGACATGACGCTATTCGATCTGACGTCAGAACTTACTTCATCAGACTCAATACCATGTTTTGGCACAGAAGACACCTGAGCCCGGTTATCCTGCTGCAGGCCAGCGGTACCAGGATCGGCATCGGGCACAGACTCGGTTACCCAGGGAGGAAGAGAGTCGTCAGCTACCGAACTGCTCGGTGGCGCCACCTTAACCGCTTGAGGGGCTTCAGAAACCGGTTCACGAAGTGCCGAGATTTCTGGCGACTGAGCTTCTACTGCGCTTGAGTGATCGAGTATTCCGTTTTCAGAATTTTTTTTTTGCTCGGGCTCCTGATCCACATCCACGGGACCGGAATCAGGGGCTGCAACCTCAGCCGCATGTTGTGCGTTGGGCCGGAAAGCAAGCATTCTCAAAAGCACCATCTCGAATCCGGCTCTCGGGTCTGGAGCAAGCGCAAGATCCTGCCGCCCCACAAGCGCAATTTGATAAAAAAGCTGAACATCTTCCGGAGACAACGATGACGCCAGTTCTCTAACCGCGTCTTGATCCCCTCTGGCATTATCAATCGCTCCCGGCGCAACCTGTTCGATGGTTGTCCGGTGCATAATCGAAATAATCTGTTCCAGTACGTTTCGATAATCCGGGCTGTATTCCGATAACCCTTCAACTTCTGCCAAAAGCTCACGCGGCTGATTGCCGGCGAGATAGTTAACCAGACGGTAAACCTGCCGCTGATCCACTGTACCCAGCATCTCACTAACTTCTTTCTCTTTCACCAGCCCTTTACAATAGGCAATGGCCTGATCCGTTAGACTGAGAGCATCACGCATACTGCCTTCTGCAGCGCGCGCCAGCATCCAGAGCGCATTATCTTCACCTTCAATCTGTTCTTCGTTCAGAATCCGCTGTAGATGACTAACAATCTTATCTGCAGGCATATTCTTTAGATTAAACTGCAGGCATCGAGACAGAATGGTCACGGGTAGTTTCTGCGGATCAGTCGTTGCCAGCAAAAACTTCACGTGCTCAGGGGGCTCTTCCAGGGTTTTCAGGAGCGCGTTAAAGCTGGATTGGGATAACATGTGCACCTCATCGATCAGGTACACTTTAAATCGCCCTCGGGTAGGAGAATATTGAACGTTATCGAGAATTTCCCGCATATCCTCGACTTTGGTGCGGGACGCCGCGTCAATTTCGATCAAATCAACAAATCGACCTTCCGAAATCTCCTGACAGGCACTGCACACACCACAGGGCGCAGACACCACCCCCTGTTCACAGTTAAGACATTTTGCCAGAATCCGCCCGATTGTGGTTTTCCCCACCCCCCGGGTACCGGTAAATAAATAAGCATGATGAAGCCGCCCACTGTCCAAAGCATGCACCAAGGCTTTTAAAACATGCTCCTGACCGACCAACTCGGCAAAACTTTTTGGTCGCCATTTCCGGGCTAAAACTTGATAACTCATACTTCCTGACTCTGGCTTTGCGGACTCATGGCTGCTCTTTACAAGCTCAAGGCTGTCTTTTAGGGTTCACTTCTCGTGCGTTTGCTCGAATAGCCGGAGATTGTAACAGATCTTCTGAACAGTGGCAGACTTTATCGGGATTACTCGCGGATGATCAACAGGCAATTTCCATGTATTCGCATAACGGCATGACCAAATCAACGCGAACAAGAAATGGAGCATTCTCGATTACCATAGGGAGCGCCAGGGTGGCTTTTCCAGACGCTCCTGGATGCCTTTATAACGATTTTTATTTGGTGAAATGGTTACTGGAACTTCAGATGAAAAATTAAGAGGGCACTATCGAGAGATTTGGGTGGCATCTTCTGCCAGCCACATCCCGGCACACAGTCCACCGCTACGGCTGCTTCCTTCCGGACCTGACCGGGTTCACGGTTTCATGTTGCGGGAGGACCGGCAAAAGACACCATAACGGGTGAGCATGTTATGAAAGTCACCACTGAGGCGCCAGTTGCAGCAGCGTTGTTTCCTGCTGTCCCCAAGCGAGCGCGAATTCTAACAAAGACATTAACAAAACTGCAATGCCTATTTGCAGTTTTTACCGGGATTTCTTCTAAAAAGCACATTAAATGAATTGTTTAGCGCATTTTTCAAACAGCACTTTCAAATTCATCAAGGCTGATGGTCACAGAATACACTATAATTTGTGCACTGCCACAGCCCGCTAACTTTGTGCTGATGAACCGGACATGCCCGACACTGTGAACTCAGAAATTGTTGATTATGACGCGCTATACACGCTTCTCGAACCCAGACTTGGGGATGTTCATACACGTCAGCGCATTGGCATTGAAAAACACTACCACCAGAAAGTCTACGACCGGAAGCGCAGACTGCTTTATCTTGAAAACTGGTACTCGATTCATGGTCTTATGCGCGGGATTCTCAGAGCATCCGGGTTTTACTGGCGCGGTAAACGCAACGCACTGAACATCCAGACTCGGTATAACACACTGTATAGCCCACTGATACCCACCCGATTTCATAACTTCCAAATACTGCACCTGAGTGACCTGCACATTGATATGTCACCGGAATTCGTACATGCCTTGATTTCTGCAGTACGGGCTGTCAATTACGACATGGTTGTGATGACGGGTGACTACCGAGGGCTGACTTTTGGCTCCTTTCAGGAAACCCTGAAACGCCTGGCCTTGCTAAGAGTTCATCTTAAAGGGCAAGTCTATGGCGTGCTTGGGAACCATGACTGCCTTGGCATGGTGCCTGAGATGGAAAAGCTGGGCATTCAAATGCTGATGAATGAAAATTGCAGCATTTCGCTGTCACCAGAAGCACCAGAAGCACAGCAAACTGAAAAAATTTACCTTGCAGGCATTGATGATGCGCACTTCTTTCGGGTAGACAACATAGAGAAAGCACGTGCCGGCATTCCTGACAATCAATTCAGCCTGCTCTTGAGTCACACACCGGAAGTTTACTTGCAAGCTGCCCATGCCGGCTTCAATGCCTTTCTCTGTGGCCACACCCATGGTGGCCAAATCTGCCTGCCGGGGGGAACGCCCATCATACTGGATTCCAACTGCCCCCGTTATGTCGGGAAAGGGGCTTGGCACTGTGGTGCGATGCAGGGATATACGTCTGTCGGGGCTGGCTCATCAATTATTGATGTTCGCCTGAACTGCCTGCCGGAAATTACTATTCATCGCCTGCACCAGAGCAAATAATCCTCAGCACAAATAATCCTCGGTAAAGCACCGTCAATGGGGATGCCGACGAACACCTAATAGAAATAGAACCGGTGAAATGATCCATCCCGACAATACAAACCCCAGAATGATCACACCGGCCTCAATCATTGAGTACCCCCAAACCGGCATGAAGACCAGAACCGGCAAAAGGGTTTCAAGCAATTGATCAATCAGAAAAAAACGAGCACTCGATGACATACCCAATCGACGCTTGAAAAAGCTGGTTAACAAATCCCCTACCATACATAAACAAGCAAACAATAGAGCACTGAGTCCACCCAAACCAAACAGACTACCCGCCAGCGAAGTTAAAAGCAGTGACGCAACCACTCCGCGGTACGTCTTGGTGCGCCCGAACAGGCGTTGGCCATCCCCGAGCGCGATACCAAAATCAATTGGCCAGGTAAAATGGCGACGCAGCATGTAACGCGCAAGCACGGGGGCACCGTTGGCCACCAGCAACAGTAAAATCAAAATTCCCGAAACGTGATAATCTATATCAGCCATGCTATTGTAAACCACAGCCCTTCATTACCTAGGTTATAGATTGTAGATTCAGGGAACTCAATTTTAACATGCAAATTCTTTCAGACTGGGTCTTCAACTGGTTACGTGGCCGAAAGCGTCGCAAAGACCTGAAAATGAAATCCCGGCATTTACTCGCCAAGCTCAACGAAGTCGACCCGCAAACCCGAGCCATGATTCTCGCCATGGCAGCCATTTTCAGAAAGCGTGTGATCGATAAATCAGCACAGCTCTCTAAAGCCCTTAATCATCCGGACAAGATGAGTAAAGAGCGACTCGGACTGATATTTGAACTCCTGCAAGCCATTCAAAACAAAATGATTCAGGAAAAGTCCGCCCTGGATGCAAAGCTGGACGAGCTTAACATCCATGATCAGGCAAAAGTTACCCATTGGGAAAAGTCCGTACTGGGAATGGATTTATGGTTAATTACCATTGGCTCCGCCTATCACCCTCCAATGCAACGGAAGGCATCCAGTATATGGCAGCTACTGGATAACGCTTCTGAGCATATAGAGAGCGCCATACAATCCCTGCGTGCACTGGAAAGCACCGTCGATCAACTCGATCCGGGTAAGCACAAAATGTACGGAGCAATCGACGACGCCCAATGGCGTGCACTTTGCGACTTCCGACCAGCGTTCTTTAATGACTAAATTCCCACAGTCAAAAAGATACAACGTTACAGAAGCGCTACAAATGTACTGTTGTATCTAAACCCCCCAATCCATTAGGGTCTATACTGAAAACAAAAACAACAATTAAAGGCCTGAAGGTGTTCATAACAAAACTGACTGCTGCACTTCGTTTCGTTGTATGGCTGGTTACCGTTATGGTGACAATGCCCGCTATTGCTGCGCCAGTTCTGGTCTCACCCAATGTTGATGAGATACGCCTCGGGCAACACAGTTACTATCTTGAGGACCCGGAGAATCGCCTGGATATCGGCGATACCCATCGACTTGCGAAGAACCATTGGCAACCATCACCATCAGATATCCCTAATTTCGGCTATACCGATTCAACATACTGGTTTCGGCTACAATTCAACTACTCAGGCACTGAACCTGATCGGCGGTTGCTGGCGATCGACTATGCACTGCTAGATCAAGTCTCCGTTTATGTCTTTAAGCACAAGGTATTGTCCCGTGAGTACCACACTGGAGACACCCTTCCCTTTGATACGAGACCACTGACCCACAGGGACTTCCTGTTTCCCATAGCCTTCCAACCCGGCGAGGAAACCACCGTATTCATACGCGTGAAGACCCAAGGCTCGACACAGGTTCCCATGTCACTCTGGAAAGAACAGGCCTACTTGCTTTCCGACCAAACACGACTGATTAGCCAAAGCATCTATTACGGCATGATGATTGTAATGGTGCTGTATAACTTTTTCCTGTTCCTGTCCCTCCGGGAACGGGCCTATCTTTACTATGTTGGTTTTGTATTCTCATTTCTTTGCATGCAAGCCAGCATGCACGGCGTACTGTTCCAATACGTGTTTCCGGATCTACCCAGCCTGCAGGAACTGTTCGTGCTGTTTTTTGTGCCTTCCACCATGCTTTTCTCCTGCTTGTTTACAGAGTCGCTGTTGCGCCTTAAATCCTATGCACCCCGCCTCTCCCAAAGCTTGAGACTTATCATTGTGTTGAGCCTGGGGTGCATCGCGGGCGCATTTGTACTCCCCTATGCAACGTCGACTCAGGTTTCCGTATTTCTTGTTATACCGGCCAGCATCCTAATTTTCGTAAGCGGCCCTATTGCGTGGTACCGGGGCCACAAAGTCGCAAGATTTTTCACCATTGCCTGGTTCTCCCTCCTGATGGGGACAACCGCAGCGGCAATGAACAAATACGGCATTATTCCCCGTAACGGTATTACAGAATATGGCCTGCAATGGGGTTCTGCCCTGGAAGCGATTTTACTGAGCTTTGCACTCGCCGACATGCTCAACCGGGAGCGCGAAGCCCGCTTTAAAGCGCAACATGCAAAGCTTGAAGAAGCACGTCGCCGTGAAATCGCAGAACAAAAGCTCATTTATCAGGCAACCCACAATGCGACCAACGGTTTTCCCAATGTCACGGTATTTCGCAATCGCTTGCTCGACATTCTGCAATCGCCCCAGCCTCAAGTGAGACGCTATATTATCGTCATGATTCACCTGAACCGTTTTCATGAAATCAATAAAACACTCGGACACCTCAACGCAGAAGTCATTCTGCAGCGTTTTTCCAATCAGCTTACGGCGAACCTGGATCTATTGGAAACCACCGTTGTAATGGAAACCACAGCCTCTGGTGACCATTGTATCGCTCACCTCGAAGGGGCTCTTTTTGCCAGTCTGCATTGGCTGAACGACGGCCTGGATGAGTTCGTGGTGGATATCCGGCGATTCCTGAGCAAAATCAGCGAACCGGTAAAATACCAGGATATGAATATCGACCTCGGCCTGTCGCTGTCGATCACCCCGAATAATGACGAGAGCCTCGAAACCTGGATGCGCAACGCACAAATCGCAGTGGAGTTGGCGGAAGCACAAAATGACCAGATTTGTGTCTACAGTCCGGATATCAACCCCTACAACGAGCGTCGCCTAAGATTAATGGGTGAACTGAAAACCGCCCTGGATAGCGATTCCCTGGAACTGCATTATCAGCCACAGTGGTGCTACCAGAAACAATGTGTCACCGGATTTGAAGCGCTTATCCGCTGGCCACACCCGACATTAGGCATGGTATCACCTGACGAATTCATCCCCTTGGCCGAGAAAACCGGGCTGATTCGGTATGTAACGACCTGGGTCATAGACCGAGCCTTAAAAGATCGAAAAACATTATTATCCCATCGAGACTTCAAAGACGATGAAAGCCCTCTGCATAAAGACATTGCCATCAGCGTAAATATTTCTGCGATGAATCTCCGGGAGAATGATTTTGTACAGATGATTCAAAAACAAATACAGAAATATGATATCGACCCGCAGCACCTGATCCTTGAGATTACTGAAACCTCAGTTATGCAAGAACCTGAGCAGGCGCTTTCAAGACTGAAACAACTCAGCGCTCTGGGTGTGCGTCTGTCGATTGATGATTTCGGTATCGGGCACTCTTCCCTCAGCTACATCAAAAAACTGCCTGTTCAGGAAATCAAAATTGACCGGTCATTCGTGATGGAAATGGATAAAAGCCGAGACGACGCGGTCATTGTGGAAACCACATTACGCATGTGCCACAACCTGGGCTACAAAGTCGTCGCCGAGGGTATTGAAAACCTGCAAATTTTCAAATCCCTTGAACAGATGACCTGTGATTACGCACAAGGCTATTACCTATCCAAACCCATGCCACTCAACCAAGTAACCAAATGGTTAAAATCCCATCAAGTCATCACACCACAATCGCCTCAAATTGCTTCACAATCCTGAATTTGCAGAGAATACACAGTAATTTCAAATAGAGTGTTGCTTTTTAATTTATGCTGTTATAGAGTAGCGCACCTCAAAACAAGGCACGCAAGTCTTGATTTGAAACAGTTTTTGGTGAGGTGTCCGAGCGGTCGAAGGAGCACGCCTGGAAAGCGTGTATACGGCAACGTATCGAGGGTTCGAATCCCTCCCTCACCGCCAAAACAAAAAAGCCCGGTTTTCATACCGGGCTTTTTCATTTCTGCGATTTCAATCCGACTTAATCGGTGAAAGGTAATCCGCCTCACTCACCGGCTCATACTATTAAACGTCTTTCCCGTCCGGTGTTATCAGACTACTAGAGCCATCTCAATAAATGGAAAATACAAACTGGCTTTATCGAATCATCCTAGGCGATCATATGCATTAACCGGACGTGATAGCGTCCGAGCTCATTGCTCTGGAAATTCACGCCACTCCCCCCTAAGGAATCATGCACAAAATTAGTGGTGAATCACAAAGCTTTTTCTCAGGCGTCCATTGTTTTACAAAGATGCTCCCGCCGGGAACCTTTACCAAAGTCTTTATTGGCTGCGAAGGCATAAAAATATACTCATCTAAACATCTCAACTCTCACTACCGATTCGGTAGTCTATAGGCGGTTCCTGTAAACACCGCTACCTTCGTGCCGACATCATCCGAGATAATCACTTCGTAGTGTGCAATTTTTTTTGACCCGGAAATCAATTGCGCTTTTGTCAGTAATCTTTCACTTTTCGGCTTGTTTAGGTAACGAATATCCGCCTGCATACCAATCGATACCTGTTGAGTATTGCAGGCAGCAGCAAATGCAATATCCCCCAGTGCAAAAATGACTGCTCCGTGAATCGTTCCTAATCCATTTTTATGTTCTTCTCTGATTTCTAACACACACCTGACGGTGTTTTCGCCCTCATCTAACAGTTTTATACCCAAACTTTTTGCAAAAGCATCATTTTGAATATAAGTCGCCGTTTGCTGTGCCATTTATCGATACCTCTTCGTTGAAAATGTCGAAGCTAACTTTACCAAACAGACATAAGTTGACCGATGCCCTATAATGACTTTATCCAGTCTGATCGGGCCATAATATCCAAAAGGGCAAATAATGAAAACTGTCGCTGTACTTGTTTATGAAGGCTGTTGGGCAATGAATGTGTTTTTGGTTAATGACCTGTTTAGAATCGTCTCTCTCGTTGAAAATCATCTTGGTTTGGAACAAAGCTATCAGGTACGGAACGTCTCCATAGACGGTGGAAAAGTCGTCAGCGCCTGTGGTGCTGCCATTTTTGCTGATAGCAAATTGACTGATCACGACCATTATGACTTAATCGTCATTCCGGCAATGGAAGGAACAAAATTAGAAAACCCACCAAAGGAATACAGCCAAATAACGAACTGGTTAAGCCCAAGAATTATCGGCAATATGCCAGTTCTTTCGATGAGTACGGCCGCTTATCTTATTGCGCGAACAGGCCATGCCAGTAAGGTATTAATGGCAACACACTGGGCTTTTGCAAGAAAGTTGAGTCAATTATTTACGGAAAGTCGATTTACAAGTCATGAGAGTTACTTAATGGATGAAAATCTCTATACAACGGGCTCCCTCAGCGGCGCCACGGATGCCTTATTGGGCTTGATTGCCCAAGACAAGGGTAATGATTTTGCCCAACTAGTCGCCTCTCACCTTTTGCTAAACTCCCCCAAAAACCTCTCGCCTATTTTACCGGGAACGCGAAACCATACTGACGAACAGATACTCAACATTCAACAATGGATTGAGCAAAACTATTTGGATGTTGTCAGCATAGAGCAGCTGGCGACCCGGTTTGGGTTCAGCGAAAGGAATCTAAAAAGGCGTTTTAAAGGAGCGACAAAACTGCCAGTCATTCAATATCTTCAGAAGGTCAAAATTGATAAAGCCAAAAAGCTATTACTATCAACAAACCTTTCTGTAAAAGAGATTGCTTACCAAGTTGGTTATACCAACGATAGCTTTTTTTCAAAGCTGTTTAGGTCGCAGACTGGCGAGTCTCCGGGACTTTGGAAACAATCGGTGTTAGCAACAGGAAGTTGAAACACTTCGATACACTCCACACATTTCTACGGTCATGATTGGTCTCACGCCTATAGCTTAATGCAATAAGGAAATAATTCTTGCAAAACCATTTACTTCATATATAAACTATTATTACTTCATACATGAAGTATATAATTAAATATTCAATGAGGATTTCTCTATGAGCCAATTTTTAGCAATGTTTCAACAAATGGGTGGCGACGCTTTTTCTCAGGGAATCGGGCAAGTAGCTCCATACTTTTCAACCATCGACCCTGCCATTACCGACTTTAAACCCGGCTATTGTGAGCTCACCCTGAAAAATCAGAAAAAAGTGCATAACCATTTAGGCACCATTCACGCTATCGCGATGTGTAATGCGGCAGAATTGGTGGCTGGCATGACAACGGATGCCTCGATACCTAAAGGGGCGCGCTGGATTCCACAAGGAATGACCGTGCAATATCTCGCCAAGGCCAAGACAGACTTAAAAGTGGTCTGTGATGCAGAAAACGTGGATTTTTCACAAGCGGGCGAAGTGATCGTTCCTGTTGCTGCGTACGATACCGATGGCAACAAGTGTTTCTCTGCAGATATTACGATGAATGTGAAGCACGCGGAATAACTGAAAGAGCCCTGCTCACTTGAGATCCTGAATCACTCTATTTAAAAATTTAGTGACAGTCTCAATCTCTTCGGCGGAAAAATCCGCCGTTAACTTGTCATTCATCTCGCCAACTAACGGGAAAATCTCGGGTAGTTTTTCCTTGCCTTTCTCGGCAAGATACAATCGTGATGCCCGTCCATCTTCGTTACAGGCTTTTCGCTCAATCAACCGGTTCTTGACCATTCGACCAATAAGCCCTGTCACTGCAGATTGATTTAATCCCATTGCTTCAGCAAGTGCTTTTTGCAAACAACCTTCGTTTTTGGCAATAAACATGAGCGCGGCTGATTGCGTGACTGACAACCCAATTCTTCTTTCACTTTGGGAGTCCGCATATTTGAACATTCTGTGCTGGGCCGTGTTCATTAAATAAAATAGCCGCTTTTCCATTCATAATTCCTATACTTCACATATGATCTATTAAGTTTATTTGTGAAGAATCTGAAGTTCAAATGGAAACTTACAATTAATCAAGGAATAAACTACGCCAATTTTGTTCTAAAAAAGACTTAACAACGTGTTGAGCAAAGACAGGTGATATCAAAGAGGAAAACCGGCCAGAACCGATCTTCGCTCAATTTTCGATTAAATAGCCCATGACTCCGAACGCTATGCCGCTCATGTCATACCGGACCTTTTCATTTCCGCGATTCAGTCTGACTTAATCGGCGCGAGGTAATCCGCATCGCTCACCGGCTCGTACCATTCGACATTTTTCCCGTCCAGCGCTTCCTGAACAGCAATATGCGTCATTGAACTATGCTGTGTGGCACCATGCCAGTGTTTCTTGTCTTTGGGGCAAGCCATAACATCCCCTGCTTTGAATTCGACTTTGGGTTCCCCCTCCACCTGTGTCCAGCCCACACCATCTGTCACGATCAGAAGCTGGCCAAGGGGATGTTTGTGCCAGTTGGAGCGAGCACCTGGCTCAAAGGTCACACGCGCAGCCGTTACTTGTGAAGGTGTCTCTGGTTCTGCTTTGATAAACTCAATCCAGGCCGTGCCAGTAAACCAGTTATCCGGCCCTTTGATTGAAGCTGGCGATTCTTTTTTTACGATGATCATGGATTCCTCACTACTTACGATATTCTTTTGCGCTACGACCGGCATCACAAACGTGATCGCGAGCACCGGAAATAGTGATACAGTCCATGACACCTTCCTTCTTCCAAAACTAAACCCATGTCTACGCAACATTGTTTCTCCCAAATAGCAGTTCCCGAATGAAGCTCCCGAGTATAGGCATGCACATTTGCCATGCTCAGTTCTTACACATCAAGATACCGAATCATCGAAACAGGGAGTTAACCCAATGCTCTCCAATCCTTGCCTATTCCTGTCATGCAAAGCAGGTTTACATTTTTGTAAAACCAAAATCATTGCAAAACCCGCCAACAGTTGAGTACATACCGAACCCCTCATCTGCGGGGCGTTCCAGCCCTGTATTAGCCTAGTTGCGACCAAATTATAATTACTGTGTTTCTGCCATGCAGTTTATGCCCATCCCGCAGAGGGCACCACCAATTGGTTACTCATCCTTTAAAAGTATGGTTGGGAATCTGGGTCTCACGTATGATTCGTCTTCCACGCTGTCATCCATTGGATGATACCAAAATGGGTTCGCTTCCAAATCAGATCTCTTCAATTTATTGATTTGAATTGCCACACTTAAGCCCTCCTTACTGAAAATATGTTTAATACAATTGTGCAACATTGACAGAAATAACGCGATGACAGAGTGTCTATTGCACCAGTTACCAATGCCAACTACCAGCAGAATCAAATCATTGACGCAAAAGAAACAAACTAAGGGAGTCCACGTCACAACACTTTATCGGAAGAGAAGTTTAC
Source organism: Oleiphilus messinensis (assembly GCF_002162375.1). GTDB lineage: Bacteria > Pseudomonadota > Gammaproteobacteria > Pseudomonadales > Oleiphilaceae > Oleiphilus > Oleiphilus messinensis. Next base: position 3,801,544 of record NZ_CP021425.1, read on the forward strand.
GTATACTCCTTTGGAGATTGTCAGTACCATCATTTGGCTCAAAAATATTAGTCGAAAATTCAAGCTCATAAACTTCATCACTTAGTGGAACCACGCTAAACCATGACTCGTTTTTTAACTCTTGCATGGCAAACCCTGTTCGATTGGCCAACTTTTCACTGACCCACATAGTGCTCGCCACCGCTTCTACGTAACCAGATTTGAGGAGTACACGCCCAGGATTGTCTGAAACATCAACTACGCTCATTTGCAACGGCGGTGGCAGACCATTACTCTTCATTTTTAAGCCATCGACACTCTTACCAGCACATTCATATTCCAAAGGATCCTCAGCGTTCTGCCAGTGAATATAATCTCGATTATAAACCCAAGCTTGCACAAACCCTTTTTCTCCGATAAATGGCATTACCCAATCGCGCGGATTAATCACTACTCGTTGAGGATCCCAACATATCTCAACCCGACCAATGTTAAACCTGCCGATCAATGTCGAATCTACCTCAAAATTTTCTCCTTCTACTATAAATCCTGTCTTCGAAGATATTAATGACCCAAGTTTACGACAATTAGTTTTCCTTCCATTTAGCTTAAGCTCAGGGGTGAAAGACTCCTGCTTCAACAAAACGTTGAATATGTGGTTCCAAACTGCAAGTTCAGAAAATGACTTTGACTCAAATATAATATCTACACATATCATGTTTATTCGATCTCTTTTTCGATTACTTTTACTCCGCAATTTCAGCCATGCTCTATCGTCCATTGAACCCAAGCTCCCCCCCGCCAACAGTAGCACCTACTCGCAGTGATATTTGCCCTTTGAACTTCAATTTACGAATGTTGTGTGTTAATTAGCAAAAATTATTTGTTGGTGCACAAATTAAAGCCGATGGCGAGCTTTCATACTTCACTCATTAAAATCATTATCACGGCAAAGCCCGCCAGCGCTTGAGTGACCGTCGAAAGTTGCTGACGTCGTAAAAGTTCAGTTTTTCTGCTATTTGCTCATCACTGAGTAGACCTTCTTTTTGCAACAATAAGGTTTCGGAACACCGAACTTCATCTACCAGGCGCTGGTAGTGTGTATGATGAAGTTTTAGCTTACGTTTGAATGTCGCGTCGCTCATTTCCAGTGCGTTCGCCATGTCGCTCAATTTGGGCATGTCCCTCAGGTTTGCCCTTAATCGGCCTCGTACAATGTCGAGCAGGGATAAAGATATTGTCTGCTCCTCGTATTCAGCACACTTTTGACTGACCACTTGATACACCGTGTTGGAAGCCCGCGCCATTTGCCGAGCGAGATCTCCAGTCTGAATACTTAATCTGTATTGCGGAGATTCATAGTGGACGTCTACGCCCCAGTGATCAAACATACAGGGTTGTCGTATGTTTCGGGGATGGCAGACCTCGAGTGTCCAGTTCAAAGGCTTAGGCTGAAGCCAATTGATGCACGAAACGATTGCACTGGCCATCAATTCAAACATAAAACGTTTGAGTTTTAAGTGCGTGACCACACCGAAACGATCATCGAACAATAGACTTGTTGTCCTGGATGTTGAACACAATCTTGGTGTCAACAGTGGCGAATACAGGAAACCGAAACGCTCAAAATTAGACAGAAATGCGTTGATGTCTGGGGAATGCATCAGCAAATCAGAGAATTCATGAAAGCTACCGGGTAAATAGCGGAGTCCAATTGTAGAAGCCATGTCCTCATTTTCATGTTTAATATTGCTGAGCAGGCAGGCGAATTGGCGGGGTGTGACTTTAAAGTTTTGCTTCGCTATATCCTCTTGAAACAATCCCGTCCGCCGTAATATGAAATGCGCAGCCACAGTCCCCTGATGGAGCTGATGCAGCGCTAATTCCAATGGCGTTGAGACATGGCTGATGGCGGGAATGCTACGATCATCTGCTGTCAACCAGTCAAAAGGGATCGGAATCCCTTGCTTGTCATTCAATTTCATTGGACTTGCCAAAACAGATTGCCAACCATCATAAGCGCGCTATGAAGAAGCATTCTCGGAGCCAAACTGCGGCACCTCAAGAGATTGAACGACTAGTGCTTTTCGGGCCTCCTGCAGAAGCGCATCAAGGTCAAAGCCACTGATATCAGAACAACTGAACGCAATCGTCCTCCCCCCAAGAGTCCCTTCGATTCTGTCACTCCCTCCGAGATCAACAGGAAAGGCGGAAATGGCGTGACTGAGTTTTTCAACTCGGTGTTTCGCCTGCTCGCCTTGCAGACCTTCAAGAAAAATTGCAAAACACCCATCCTGATAATGACAAGCCAAATCCTGCTTCCGGATGCCCAATAGCAATAACTCACTGACAGAACTCAACAAGTGATCGACCATACCTGGGCTGTATTCCCGGACGATATTGCTAAACGGATCCACTTGTATAAAAGCTATAGAGGATTGCTGCCACTGTTCAGGATAACGCTTCATATAAGACGACAACTGATCATAAAAGCCGGAATAATCACTTAAACCAAGGGCGCTCCGGCTGCGCTTATCACTGCGGAATGCCAGCTCTCGTTTCGCCATAAACCGGTTAATCTGGCTTTGTTCTTCTCGCCAAAAGTACACTGCGGCGGTAAAGATCATGAGCCCTACGGGAAAAGACTCCAACCAGCTGTCCCATAAAACGCCATCCGGCAGTTCAATGAATTCATCGAGTAGATCCTGCTGCGTGGAGATCATGATTCCAATCAACCCCAGTGCAAACAAATTTGTAACTCGCCCTGCACTTCGAATGGATAGTATCAACAGGAACCAGCTGAAAACTAAAATTTGGGCCAAACCTTCTCCCAGGATATCCGCCCAGTCCCAGTCCTCCCGGGGCTTGAATTCCCCCCCCAGATAATTCGCCAGTCCCTGCACCCCCAACAGCAAGATGCAGCAACAAATCCAATAACAGTGTTTGAGGAGATGTGCAATGTTGCCCATCATCGAATACTTGATACGGTGAATAATGTCCATGGTGTGGTGGTATCCGAGTGAACCGGCAATTCCCCTCTAACGTTCATTAAATTGTCATAAAATGGTTTTACGCAGTTTTAGTTTCATTTTTATGACAAAAGGAATGATGCGTCAGTCCAATGAGCTCATACAGAATTGAGCTGCGATTCAAAATAAATGAAGATCAACTCTGCCGGATTGGTTTGAGCGATAGAATCCCGACATCAGCAATACGACATACCAGCAATTTAAATTCAATCCGGCGAAAAACGATCAAATACAAAGTGCGATTAGCTCATATCGATCACAAAGCGACCACTTCCACCACCATTTTCCGGCTGGGACTGCCCTCTGAAAATCACCTGTCATGTTTTAGTCATACATACTTTCTACTTTCACGCTCACGCAACACGGATGCAGTCGATACGCATTCAAAACTCATAGAAACCCAGAACAGGAAAGTGAAATGTATAAATCAGGTTTACCGTTATTGGTACTTGCCGCATTGTTAGGCGGATGTAACAGCGACGATAATGACAGTCCCAATCCCGATAACCAGAACACCGGCACGGCTGTCAAAAGCGATCTCGTAACGGCAACACACTACAGTGACATTGCCGATGCCACGGTATGGCAAGATCCCGAGAACCAGAATAAACACCGATTGATCGTCACACTTGAGGGCGATGGCCTTGCCGTTTTTGACGAAAATGGTTCAGAAGTGTTCCACGATGACAGCAGTGAATTCCTGGGTGCCGATATTCGTTACGGCATCAAAGACATCAACGGAAACGCAGTTGATCTACTGGCTGTAGGCTTACCGGAAGAAGAAAGCATTCGCTTTTTTTCAGTATTTGATAACACCATCGAACCACTCGGCGACATTTCACTTCCCGTAGAGCCGTCTGCAATCTGTCTGTACAAAAACATTACCACCGGCGAACTCACCGCCACTGCGACCTCCGAAGAGGGCGATGTCATCCAGTACAAGATTGAATTTGAAAACGGACAGATCAGCAGTACTGTGAATGATGAGTTTGGCGATCCCATAGCAGTCAGACATTTCAACGTCGGGGGCGAACTGAGTGCCTGCATTATTGACGATCAGAACGCTACGCTTTATGTCGCCGAGCAAGACCTCGGCATTTGGGCCTATGGATCCGATGCCGAGAATGTGAAAGAACGGCGTTTGGTGGATAGCATAGAACCACTGGGCCATCTGCAAGAAGTGGAAGGTCTCGAAATGGTCTATCAGCCCAACGGTAAGGGCTATTTGATTGCGGCAGATGAAGGTGCAGGGTTTCTGGTCTATTCCCGTGACAACAACAATGATTATTTAGGGAAGTTTGAAGTCGATGGTATCGAAGAGGCCAAAGCCCTTGCCGTTGCTAATCAGGCCCTGTGGCTGGCCAATACGGAAGCAGATGAGCCAGTATATGAACGCGTTTCAACCGAATCCCTGTCTCGAAAGCTTCCTGATCTGGATGTCAGCTTTTCAAACATTATCGATCATCGTCAACTGCACGTTACAGGTGTCTCGTTAGTTGCTGCCAGCGGCGAAACCAAAGAAGTGGATGATGATGGTGACGCAGCAGATGATCCAGCATTCTGGCTGAACCCCGACGATGTCAGCCAAAGCCTGATTATTGCCACCAACAAACAAGGTGGTCTGATGGCATATGACCTTCAGGGCAAAGAGATTCAATACCTTGAAGGCGGCGAACCCAATAACGTGGATATTCGCAGCGACGTAACGGACTGGGATGGATCGACCTTTTCTCTGGCAGCAGCATCCAACCGGGAACTGAATACGATTCCACTGTATAAAATCAGCGCAGCTTCCGACAACAATCCGCCTATTCAGCCATTAACCGCAATAGGAGAGCAAATTCATGGAGCCGCCGCCGAGTTAAAATCTAACGTCGACGAGGTGTATGGGCTGTGCCTTTACCAAGCACACAATGGCACGCCGTATGTCTTTGTGAACGGAAAAAATGGCACGATAGAACAGTGGGAATTATCATTCCAGGCATCAGGTGTCGAAGGCGAAATCGTCCGTACGCTTTCCGTTGCAACCCAGCCCGAAGGCTGTGTCGTCGATGATGAAACCCACACCCTTTATCTGGGAGAGGAAGATCACGGCATCTGGTCATTTTCAGCAGAACCTGCAGCCGCAACAACAGGAACCTTGCTCGCCAGTACTGACGGGGAACAACTGGTTGCTGATGTAGAAGGATTGACGATTTACAACAGCGGCAACGAAAAGTACCTGATCGCGTCCAGTCAGGGGAACAATACCTATGTTATCTATGACTTGAATAATTCGTTTGAAATCGTCGGTACCTTTGCAATTATTGGCAACGATACACTGGGTGTAGACGGAGCAAGCGATACCGACGGCATTGTCGCAACGTCAGCAAACCTGGGTGCGGCCTATCCCGAAGGCATGTTTATCGCTCAGGACTGGTACAACATCGATCCTGCGTACCAACTGGAAAACCAGAATTTCAAACTGGTCAGTTGGAAAGCCATTATTGAACGTGTTCGATAAGCAAGGCTCTCGGTCATATCGCCACGGGCTAAGAGACAACGCTTAGCCCGTGCGCAAACCCGGCCTGCCAATAAGAAGCAGGCCCCCTATTCCGCAGCTAAACCAGAACCCCTGGAATTTCCCGACCAAAGTCGAGTGTCACACCACAGGCCCGAGCCGCAGTGTGCAAAAGATCGTGCTGATTAAAACCATTGCCCGAGGTGGTCACACCTCTTTGAATCGCGCCCCCACCGCCTGCAATTAACAATGGAACATCACTGGAACCATGCACATCGGCATGCCCCATATCCGTCGTCTCCACAACAATAGTACTATCCAGAATCCCCTCATCCCTGAGACGTCCAATCAAGTACGCAGATAAACTGCCCAAATGGCGACGCATTTCAACATAATAAGGGTAGTCAGGAAGCCCATTACTCCCGCCATGAATGGATTGATGGTACAGCCCCTGATAATTCAATTCAGGAATACGAAACTCCCCCTGATGATTACCAAATGCTAGCGACACTGAGCGGGTGAAGTTACATTTCAAGGCTGCCACTGCAATATCCGCCTGCAGTCTGGCCTGTTGACTGAACGTTTCGTGCGTCAAGGGAAACTCAGTTCCATTGGGTGCAGCTGAACATGTCCCGCCACCTCCCCCTAGATCATCCAGGCGGCGACGGGTATCATCAATCGCCTGCAAATGCTCATCCAGACGCTGCACTTCATATCCCGCCAGTTTGCTTCTGATCGCATTTGCCGCAGCGGCATGAGCATCCATAATCGGGGTTTTAGGGTTGCTATTGGCACCAGAACCAAACAACAGATTGAATGCATTGAATGGATTGTCCTCAAAAGGGATCTGGGAATTGCCGTCACGGGTCAAATACCCCTGACCGTTACTGTGTACCCCGAGATTAACGTAGGTGAAAGGCATTCCAGGACCGAGCTGTTTGCCCATTTGCACATCATAACTGTCGCTGCCATTCCAGCGATTGGAGAGCAGTAACGGTGTGCGACCGTGGCCACCACTGGTGTGTGCCATATCAAGCAGGAAATTACATTCTGTCTTAACCGCTTCATACCCACTCGACATCGCCGGTAAGACCATACTGCTTCCCGACCCTGTGGGCACCCAAAAATCCCGAATTGCGCCACCAGGTACATAAATGGCAACTGATTTATCCGGTGCATCCGCCGCATCCGCGTGACGCGCAAACAGCATTCCCGAAACCAGCGGTGAGCCGGTAATAAGTGCTTTGGAAATCCCCGAAGCCGCGAATGTCTTTAATAGGCGTCGACGGGTTGAGTTAACATCGTCAGGGGTAACTTTTTTCATCGTAGAATCCTTATAAACTTGTGGATTTGCCTATTCACTGCGGGCCCAGGCTTTTCGATACCGAACCGCCTGCAAAGAACCAAAGGCTTCAAACATCGAGCGTGGGCTTCCAGTCATCATCGCGTTCGTCAGTGTGTCGATTTCACAGGCATAACCTGCTTTTTCCTGCTCACTGAGTTGTGGCCCTTCCGGATTTGCACTATCGATATTCTGATAACCCACCCCCATAATGTAACGGAACATTTGTTTCGGCAGACAAGTTTGCGCGGAAGACAAATGAGCCAGCTGTTGCCCCAACCCTCGTGCCCCCTCAAACATGATCGATTCCTGTACTTCACTGTATTTTACCGGGGCGAAAAGCGTACCGGTGGCATCAATCGGGTTGCCTTTTAAATCGGTTGTCCGGACTCGGCCTACGGTATCAAAGTCTTCCATACCAAAACCAAGTGGATTGATGTATTGCTCATGGCAATTGGTGCAAGGCTCATCTTCCGTCAAACGATGATATTTCAAGCGATTTGTGGTGGCCGGATCCTGCAAGAAGTCAGACAATTCCGCCAGTTTTTCCTCCCGTGCCGCAAAGGTACCTGCAGGCGGATCCGGCTGATCCTGACATAGCATACGCCGACGGACGCGTACTGAACGCAAAATCGGTGACGTTTCTTCTGCTTCGCCCCAACGCGCCATAAATGCGCCATTTGCCAGGATGCCTCCCCGCTCACTGGTGCTCACCAACTGCATATCCGCCCCGGTTACGCCACCAATACCGTAATGTTCCGCAAGCGTCTGATTCAAAAACGTATAATTTGCACCATACAAAGCGGCAAACGGTTCACTTGGCTCCAACAGGATATGGGCAAAGGTTTCATTCAGTTCGTTTTGCAAATGCGGTACTAAACTGGCAAAACCTGGCCAGATCGCCGTATCTTTTGCGGCATTTCCCAACGCATTCGTACCCAGCCAACTGCCGACAAACTCGCCAAGAACAGGCCTGGCCTGATCGGCAAGCCGTTTTGCCTGCAGCTCAATATTTTCAACCGTTCGCAGTTCATCTCGGGCGGCAGCGTCGAGCAACACTTGGTCCGGAGTTGAGCCGGTAAAGGTATACGCGAGGAATGTGGCCATTTCGTATGAAGTTAACTCAAAGGCGTCCGAATCAATTTCATCGTTATCCGAATTAGGTTCCCCCAGTTCGTGTCGGTACAGAAACTGCGGTGAAGCCAGCATACTTTCAAGTGCCATCTGGATGCCGGCTTTAACCTCACCTGAACTGTGTATACCCTCGGCCATTGCCCGGTACAGCGTAAGCTCATCCTCTGTTAAAGGCCGACGGAAGATCTTCGGCGCCAAATCCGCTAAGAATTGCTCAGCACAGAGTTGATCGTAACTACTGCAGTTTAGTGCCGGACTGAAATCACGCTGGGCGGACCAGTCAGCAATGCCTTCAGCAACAAGCAAAAAGTTGCTGTACGATGCAGGGGAAACGGAGGCGTGGGTGTTGTTGAGAAAGAACCCCACTTGCGTGTCCGGCGATAACCCGGCACCCGCATCATAATCAACCCCCAAAAGATCCTCTACGGTATTTTGATATTCTGAACGGGTCAGAATTTTCAACTGTCTGGCACCATAAATTACGGGTGTTTGTGACGGGTCGCAGGCCAGCTCTGTGACCCAAAGCGTCTGCACATAGGTCGCGACATCTTCAGCACACGACAGATCACATGCCCCCGGATCTCCCAGTGGCATTGCCGTGCTGATATAGGTGGTCATCGCGGCGACATCTCGCGGGGTATTCAGTGCCGGAAAGCTGCCAATACCCTCACCATCGGTACCATGACAACCGGCACATTGTGCCGTATAGGTTTGCCGGCCACGCTCAAGTGGGTTTTCCTCAGTTGCGGTGATACGTAAGATATTACTGGGTAACGACGGTACGCCATTGTTTAGCGCAATAACTTTAAAATCATAACCACCCGATTCCGGCAGATTGTTATCCAGTTGGATTGTATTCGCTGGCAGCTCGGCTGTAGTTTGCCAGTAACCATCTACAGTTTTACGTCGAACCAGAAACAGGGTTTCAATATCACTGTTATCCTGCCAGGTTAATCTTGCCAACGCCGCATCCAGGTCAAAATCACCGCCCAATGCGGTAGGCGATTCCGGTTCGGTGGGCATCACAATAGGTACACCTGTTCCCGCATCGACGACGTAGCTTAAATGAAAATAAACCGGTACAGCCTGCCCAATGGAGCTGAGGTTGGCTACAACCCTCAAGGCTTCGATACCGCTGGCCATGTCAAATTGCTTACTATCAATGTTAATCGGTTGCAGTGTTGTTACCGAGACTCGGGTTGACGAGTTTTTTACCACCAACACATCCGCCTCAACAGCCTGTCGCACGCCGTGCAGGCTAAGTTCACCGACCAGGGTCTGTTGCAGGGTCGTACCCGGCTCCATTTGCTCAATTGCCGCAATATCCACTTGGGTTTGAAAATAGGCCGTCGGCAAAAAAGCCGTCTCAAACAGCAACGCTCCCAAACGTGTATTGCGAATTTCTACGCCGGTCGATACGGTATTGAGATCAATCGCCAATATCGCATTGCCAGCTTCCGATATCGACCCGGACAAGGCGGCTGACTCACCGGCTTGCTCCATGAATGTATTAATTTCAGCGGTATGGTCTTTTTTAATGGATACATACTTTAGCGTTGAAGAATCACCCTCCAGCTGCCACGTTAACGCACTGGCAACCGGCCCAGTCAAACACAAACATAAAAGAACTAACCCCCTGGCTGCAATACCGGACCTTATTGCCCGGACCTGTGAGCGCAAGGATTCGAACAAGGGCGAGCATTTGATGAAAATTAGATCGAAATGCGTCATGATCTTTCCTCCCACAGGGTTATTGCGCGTTGAAAACGAGCGTGAAATTGGTAGGTACCGAGTAGCTGATGACGTTGAGGCCTGCCAGCTCCCGTAACACGTCAATACCCGCGGTGAGTCCGAAATCTGCGGCATTCACAATAATCGGAGTGGTGTTTTGCACCAGAAACTGGCCTGGCTGCAATTTTGTGATTCTAACTTGGGTATTAATCGGAACGCGGAATCCATGTAAATCCAGCACCGGAGAGATGTCGCGCTCAAGGGTACTGCCCGCGTCCATTGCGGTAATATCGGTAAGATCGATATTGAGCTCCACTTCGCCGTAATTGAACGATCCCGTCTCGAAAAGAAAATCACGCATACGCTGATTTCGGATGTCGATCCCGGTTTCCACACTATCGAGATTGATCCGCAGCCTGACTGTACCGGTCTCAGAGACAGAGCCACTCAAATCGGTAAACTGATGCGTCTCGACAACGTGTACTTTCTTGGTCGAAACAAAATATAAAGAGGAACGATCCGAGTCCAGCGAGTAGGCAATATCCGGCTCTGGCGCTTGTGCAGAAATGGAGAGGGTGGATATTTGAGAATCAAGCGAGCCATCCGTGACAGTGAGTGTCACGGCATAATTTCCGACTTGATCAAATGTATGGGTTGGCGTGGCTTCATTAGAGAAAGTACCATCACCAAAATCCCAAAGGTAGCCCAGATCATCGCCATCCGGATCGGTTGACCCACTACCATCAAAGTTGACGGTTAAAGGTACAACTCCAGACGTCGACGAGGCGGACATTACAGCAACTGGGGGCTGGTTTCCTCCAACGGCAGTGCAAATTCCACCTAGAACAGGGAGTTTTGCAGATGTATTCAGATTTGCTTTAGTGCCATTGAACCCGAAATCAACCGTGCTACCAGACTGAATTGTGGCATTGTAGGGTTTGTTCGCAGCGTAAAACAGATCAGACCCTGTAAGGTTGGCATTCCACATGTGATTTATGGTTGTATCGTCCGGAAAGTCGAGGGTCACCGTCCAACCCTCAATAGCCTGGCCGGATTGATTGGTCAATTTGACGGAGGCCGTGAAACCTGCGTTCCATTCATTTTCGATCTCGTAGTGGCAGGCGACCTGCACAGGCTCCGAACTCGTTACCTGCACCGTCGTAGTAGCGGGTGGAGAGGTTAGCGATCCATCACTGACAGTTAACGTGACTGCGTAGATTCCCGGTGTCGTAAAAGTATGGATTGGATTCCGCAGGCTGGAAACAGTGCCGTCGCCAAATGCCCAGAGATAGGTCAACTCATCGCCATCAGGATCGTACGCATCACTGCCATAAAAACTGACGGCAAACGGTGCATCACCTGTCTGCGCTGATGCTCTGACAATCGCCACAGGTGGATGGTTGGAAATATCGGTCTCACAAATACCGCCCAGCACAGGTATTTGGGCAGGCTGGTTAGCCGTTGATTTTTGACCGTTAAAGCCAAAATCAACGCGACTGCCCGGCAGTATTTTAGCGTTGTAGCTCATATTGACGGCGTGATAGGGGTTTTCTGCGGCCACTGACGCATTCCAGATCTGGCTGATTGAGACACCGTCCGGAAAATCCAGCGAAGCCATCCAGCCATCAATCTCCTGATCAGAATTGTTGGTTATTTGTACTGAAGCTGTAAATCCAGTGTTCCATTCGTTTACAACAGTGTATTCACAGGTTGCAGCCATTAGATGGTTTATATGGAGTACAGTTACAAAAAGTAAAATCGACCGAAAACATGAGAAGGCAGTCATAAAAACCCTCATTAAATTAATAATTTACCTAAGAATAGCTTAACAGCATCAGGGTCGACAAATAATGTGTCAGTGCTCAATTTACGTAATTGACTTCGAGGAATAAAATGTGAATAACAAACGCTCGGCAAAAGCACAAAAAAAGGCTATTGCAGGACACAATAACCTGAAGGAGCAGATGGTCTGCTCGGAAGTAAGGTAAAAAGTTATCAGGACTTGATAGCTTCTCCAATACCGGTTGAAACTCCCTTTCAGAGTGAAGTTTGTCGATGCACTGACAACCTCACCAACCGAAACTCCATATTAAAAAAATATCTGGCTCGGAGGTAATGAATATACTTGTGTGCGGTACTTAATTATCTGCATAACGACTGCTCTTCAACTTTTAAAGTCATGGCCGACGTTATCAACTTTTATTAGCCTCGAAATATTTTTGCCGATATTGACTGGGGGACAAACCTGTCCAACGTTTGAAAATGCGGGCGAAATAGGACGGGTCACTGAATTTCAATTCAGAAGCGACTGCAATGATCGACATTGTCGTGTCAGACAGGTATTTCTTCGCGAGCTCGAGACGTGCGGCGTTCACTATTTCCTGGTAGTTCGTCCCTTCGGATTCAAGACGACGACGCATGGTGCGGGAACTCATATTGAAACGCTTACAGAGTTCATCAAACGTGAGAAAATTTCCATTACTGACATCAAGTACATTTCTAACTCGAGTTGTCATTAATACACCGGGTACAGGAAGACCCGCCAACAACGACTGGCAACTGCGCAGTGCCGCCTGCAATGTTGCTTCATCATAGAAAGAAAAAGGTAAATCTGCGAAAGCTTCAGGCCCTGTTATTCGGTGTTGTTTTTGCCCGAAGCGAACTTCCGATCCGAACACCCTCTGATACTCCGCTAAATAGAATGGAACGGGGAAGGCAAACTCAAATTGCAATTCCTGGCAGTTTGTTTGCGTGAGTAACTGAACGATTGAATGGATACTTGCAAATATCGCCTCCAGCGCAAAGCGAAATGCTACATCTGCATTTGGATCCTGTTTCAGCGATACAACAGCATCATCATCTTCTTCAATAATGAGCGAAAAAACACCGTTGTGCACATCATACTCGGCGGAGATAAGATTGAATCGAGTACGGATGTACTGATGAATAACTTCGAGCACTTCACGGGTATTTTTACTGCTGAGCGCAGCGATACCCATCATCCCGTGTGCAGTGACATTAAGATTCTGTCCGAGCTTCAGGCCGAGGTGTGGAACGCCAGTAAGCGTGAGTGCGTTATGGGTGAGCCTTACAAACTGATTTACGGACAAATATTGATCGTCCGCAGAAAGTAGCGCTTGAGGTATCCCGGTATTTTCCAGCATGGCACTTTCAGTTATGCCATACTGTTTGACCAGTCGAACAATTACCGCCGCATAACTTGCGGACATGATTTTAGAGTCATAGTCAATGGTCATTGTTCGTGTTATCTATACCCTGCAGTGTAAGCTAGAAAAGGCCAACTCCTCTATCAATATACTCGGTTTGAGCTCGCTCTATCCCTTGAAAGGCCTCATTAAGATTTAAAGTAAGTCCATTCGGTACATTTAAATACGCCCCCCGAGTCGCATCGACAAAATCTTCAGCGGAGGGATTGGTTAAACTAACATCGCGCAACCATTTTAAATCTCTGGACTGAAAAGCCAAAAAAGCACCGCTTTCCGGGCCAGTCAAATAACTTCGATCACCGACCATTGTTTGCTCACCGATGGCAAGTGTATTAAATGTATCCAGATTGAAACAAGTATTGATGCCAATAACCGCACAATCCTGAACGGTTAAATAAATATCATCGCCTTGGATATCAACTTCGCTGCTCAGTACTGGCCCCAGCAACGAGATTGCAAAACGCGTGAAAAAGTTCGTATCCCGAATAACAAACTCTTCTCCATTCGGAATACCGGCCATGGTCGCACGTATCGGATCAGGATTGCCATCCGCATCAAGCAGGACAGCCTTTGCTTCCAACGGATCTCCAGAAGTTAAATATGGAGCCAACAATACAACAAGCTGATCGAAAATATTTCCGTCTGAGGACGCTTCCGTCAACCCCTCGCCACGGTCCAGTACATCAATATTCAAATCACCAGTCAGTGACTGAATCGAAGCAGACAAGAGCCCCTGCGCCTCACCAAGCCCGAGCCTTACACCCACAGGCCTTCCTGTCGTTTTATCGAGAGCAAATTCCAAAAATGGATCCGTGATGCTGAACGGCACAATTTCGCCATCGCTATATTCTGTACCGTCTGACTTCAGCGGTTTTGCCACACGGGGATTACTGGCATAGTATGCTTCATCATAAATTGTCCCGAGGGAGAAATTATCAAAGATGATATCCGCATCTCTTGCTTCACCATAAGGATCTTCACGTTCGTAGTTCCCGAATTCCAGACGATCTGCATTCAGTTGCGTTTCGATTTTCAAGCCTAGATTAATCCTCAGGTAATCAACATTCGCATCACCCGTAGCGTAGTTATTTTCGTCAATCGCTATAAATGCTTGACCTGTAACATCCGATAAAGTTGCATCATCAAGCTGCTTTAATTCTGCATGCACCTCTATTGTCAATATGGCGAAGACAGCACCCAATATCGAGATCACTGATTTTTTATTCTTTGTTAGCGAGCTTACCATTTTATATATCCTACCCATAAGCAAGGATTGATTTCACTCTGACCATACTAAAAAAGTTAGAAAATTAGCGCTAAGAACATTCGGCCTTAATGCAGGACAATTAGGCCAACTTTCAGTGTTACCATCTCTTTTGCGCGATGCCATTAGCTAAAAGTCTAAGGCATCTCTGATTAATTAACAAAAATGATATACCATACCCCAAACAACAATAAGCTGGTTTGCACATGAAACAACAGAGTCTGGAAGCGACAGGGTTTGAGGTTTACCGAAAGAAAACCCGAAAAGAGATTTTCCTTGATGAAATGAATCAAATCATTCCGTGGAAGGAATTGAGTGACGCAATAAAACCCTATTATCCAAAACCTCCGAAAGGCGCAGGACGCAAGCCAGTCGGTTTGGAACGTATGCTTCGTATTCATTTCCTCCAGCATTGGTTTGAGTTGTCGGATCCCGGTGCAGAAGAAGCACTCTATGACTCAAGAGCAATGCGTCTTTTTGTTGGGATAGATTTGGGCAAGGAACCTGTGCCAGATGAAACGACTATCTGTAAGTTTCGCCATTTGATGGAGAGGCATAATCTTGGTGGTGAGCTGTTTCGTTTAGTGAATGTTTATTTGGAGGAGAATGGTTTAAAGGTATCACGAGGCACGATAGTTGACGCCAGCATTATCAACGCACCAAGCTCAACCAAGAACAAAGACAAACAACGCGACCCGGAAATGAAGCAGACTAGGAAAGGCAACCAGTGGTATTTTGGCATGAAAGCACACATTGGTGTGGACAGCAAAACCAAGCTGATTCATTCGGTTGTCGTGACACCTGCAAATGTTCATGACTCTCAGGTGCTGGAAGATTTACTTCACGGAGATGAAACTCGATTATGGGGGGATTCTGCTTACGCTGGCCTAAAGGAAGTGCTTAAAGAGCGAGCTCCCAATGCCAAAGATTTCACTCAGAGAAAGGCGTATCGCAACAGGCCGCTTTCAGATCAGGAAAGATCGTCAAACCGATTCAAATCGAAAATACGGTCTCGTGTTGAGCATGTATTTGGCGTGCTGAAAGGCCAGTTTGGTTACAAAAAAGTGAGATACAAAGGGTTGGATAAGAACGCACATGCGGTATTTACAAAATGTGCGTTGGCGAATATTGTGCTTGCCAAAAGGCATTTGCAGCCAGTTTAACAGGCAAGTTGCGCCTTGTAGGCGCGTAACGGCCACATAAGGTGGCAAATCAGGAAGAAGACCCGCTGATTTTGACGAGATTTGCCGAAAGTGGGCTTCGTCTATAAATATGGCTGATTAATCAGGCCTTCCCTAAATTAAAGCCTCTGATTACATAACCACCACTTTCATGTTTGCATTTTGACCACAATGTACAATCCTTATACACACATTTCCCAAATAGCAGAGAGGCTCGAAATGAAGCTGGCCATTCTTTCCTGTGGACCCAAATGTTACAGCACCCGACGACTCAGAGAATCTGCCGAGGAACGCGGCCATGAAGTCAAGGTCTTGAATACATTGAAATTTGCAATAGATCTGGAGCGCGGAACCCCCAACCTTTACTACCGACAGAAAGAGCTCGCGGATTTTGATGCCGTACTTCCGCGCATCGGCGCGTCCATTACCTATTTTGGTACAGCAGTTGTTCGTCAGTTTCAGGAAATGAATATCTTCTGTGCCAATACCGCCCACGGCATTTTGAACTCCAGAGACAAACTGCGCAGCTTGCAGCTATTGAGCCGCCACCATATCGGAATACCAAAGACCAACTATGTCAGGGATAAAAAAGATGTACTGCCTGCCATTGCAAGGGTCGGAAACGCCCCCGTCATCATCAAATTAATTGAAGGCACGCAAGGTATCGGCGTATTACTGGCAGAGAGTACAAAATCCGCCGAAGCGATTATCGAATTATTACAAAGCCAGAAACAGAACGTACTGGTGCAAAAGTTTGTTGCCGAGAGCAAAGGCAAAGATATTCGCGCATTTGTGGTGGGGAACCAAGTGGTTGCTGCAATGCGCAGGGTTGCTCAAGGCCAGGAGTTCCGCAGCAATGTGCACCGGGGCGGCATGACAGAAGCGGTAGAACTCTCCGACCAATACAAAGAAACAGCGATTCGTGCAGCACAAATAATGGGCTTGCAAGTGGCCGGGGTTGATATGCTCGAAGGCGCGGACGGCCCACAGATTATGGAAGTGAATTCATCACCGGGACTTGAAGGCATCGAAACCTGTACAAAACTGGACATCGCAGGTGCGATTATTGACTACATTTCGGCTCAAGTCGATTTTCCCGAAATTGATATTCGCCAGCGTTTAACCGTCAGCAAGGGCTATGGTGTCAGCGAGCTGTATATCCCCCATGAATCCCATTATATCGGCACGACAATTACCGATTCAGGCTTGCCAGATCAAGATATTAACGTTCTAACTCTTTATCGCGGCAACTCAATTATTCCTAACCCCAAATACTCTCGCAAGCTTGAAGCGGATGACAAATTGCTTTGTTTCGGCAAACTGGAAAACATGCGCAAGCTTATCTCCAAGGAAAACAAGCGGAAACGAAGCCCCAAAGTGCTGAAACTGTCAGAACAGGCTCAAACCGGCTCCGAAACAGATACTGATCCTGAGGATCATTGATCGGTTAGCACAGCCGGGTGGGACATCAAAAACAAAGAGCCCCTCAAACAAACGTGCCGCTCAATCTTTTTTGAGCGGCACTTTTTTGTTCTTCAACTGAGCCCGTATGAATGACCTATTCACAAGCACCATCAACACCGGGTAAAGAGTCGGGCAATAATACAGCCAAGTCTGGATTATCGGCGCTGAACACGTTATGCATACGAGGCCAGTAACTCATATGACGAACAGTTGCACCGTACTGAGGCCCACCTGCCCATAGACAAGGTGCAGAAAGCCCCAGCATTTGGGACGCGCTGGCATTGAGAAGAAAATCACCATCTTCATACAGGTTATTGATATTGCCAACGTGATAGAACATGGGTGCTTGTGTAGCCAGTGGTGCGGGATCCCCCTCTACACCCCAGCGATGCACGTTACTCATTTCAGCTTCGAAGGCATTTTCCCAATCACTGTCCCCGACCGCAGGTGCACCAAAAACGTGTACGCCCTGAACATCAATATTATGGTCATGCTGTAATCGGAATGCAGTGAGTACAGACACCGCACCACCTAAACTATGCCCGGTTATCCATAATTTTCGCCCTTGTAACAAGGGCTCTATTGCCTCCAGTACATCATCAAAAATAATGTCCATGGCATCATAAAAACCATTATGCAAGGTGACCACGTTCGTTTGATAACTGATACAGCGGATGAAGCAATAGCTGACAAGGTCATAACCCCACTCCGGTTTGGCATAGGGCCAAAAATCAATATTACTTTCCTCCCAGTCCAGCCAGCCTTTCGACCCTTGAAACACGACAAAAACCGCATGATCGTTATAAAACACATACGCCAGACTTTCACCGCCAACCCCACCGAGATCCCAGAAAGACGAAAACGAACGCTCGATAACTTCCAGGTGTTCAAGACCAAGCTCTTCGGCCAGTGCATAAGCCTGATCCCCCTCACTATCGACACCATAGCCCGGATTACGATAGGAAACGGCCGAAAGCTGCGAAAGCAGATAGGCATTTATGATTACACTTTCGGGGTCTTGCTCATAATCCAACTGATTCTGATCCGCATCAAAATAGTCAAAGGCTTTGGGCACAATACCCGGCGTACTGTCAGGGGAATCATCAACGTCACCAGAACCACTGCTGCCACCAGTTTTGGTCTCACAAGGAATAACTTGACCTGTAATTTTATCAATTTTGAAACAGGTATCTGATGCCTCTCTTAACTGCTGAGTAATATCACTTTCGATAAGACTGTTCCGATCAGCAGTGTATGAAATCCGGGTACTCTCCAGGGACGCCGCATTTGCAGCAATCGGCATCAGAAAAGAGCAAGCCAGAAGTGTCGTTTTTGCAACTTTGGTGATTCGGGTGTGGTTGAGTAATTTCATCTTGTTACCTGTTTTTAATTTGAGTATGTACCGCGAGAGATCTTCGTGCCCTGGGGCCGTTTCTGTTTCCGTTGCTATGGGTTGCGCTAATCTGGAACCCACACCATCAATGCGGCTTAAAGGTTGTGCTTCGCTACTCAAAAAAAGGTAAACACCAAAAATTAAGAAGGACTGGGCAGACAAATATCGCTAAAACCTTCTTAGCGCTATTAGGTATCCACCGCCTTGTATCCTGATAAATCCAGTAAGCCTGCTGCTTTATTTTTGTGTGAACTGCACAACGTCAATAGGGTGATAGCATTCTCACATTCTCAATTAAGTAATCATATAACTTACATTTGTATGTTTATTCTTTACGCATTTATGCAAAATTCGCAACACTTCATGACACTTGTACCATATTGCTATTGGCACATTTGTACGAGTTAACCCGTTATATTTAATGACATTATGTAACGTTTTATGCTTAAAGGTGGAATTAATAGTATTTTTATTGAGCTCCCACCTAATCATACCCAGGCAAGAGACAGCTAAAAAACAAATATAATAACTAACAATTGTTATCCATTTTTAATGGTGATGTTCTTCCAACTGTAGGGTAAAGAAGAGGGGTTTATATGAAAGATCCAAAACAAAAAGTCTATGCCAGCTACTACCCGCTGAAATCACTTACGATCATTGACTTGGGTGCGATGCATGACTTGTTTATCGATTATTACCACAACGTTGATTTTGCTGTTTTTTACCAAGATCTCAGCAAAAAAGATGGCGCTATACTTTTACGCGAACGGCGAAGCAAGAAAATTGTTGGCTTCAGCACACTGCAGCTGATACCGCTTGAGTGCGGTTCACGAAAAGTGAAAGGTGTGTTCAGTGGTGATACGATTGTTGATCGGCGCTATTGGGGGAACAGAGCACTCTTGAGTTGCTTTGTGCGGACACTGTTCAAATTTAAAATCAAAGATATCCGCACTCCGCTCTACTGGCTCCTGATATCCAAAGGCTATAAAACCTATCTGGTACTCGCGAACAATTTTCCGAAACACTACCCCCATCACGCTAAAAGTAGCAGTAGCCGAATGGCAACTGTTATCGATAACTATTGCCAGACTCTTTACCCCGACGCATATGATCGAAGCCGACAGCTACTCGATTTCGGTGAGGGCTATCAGAAGCTGAAAGAAGATGTGGCTGGTATCACCGACAAAATGAAATCCGAAAACCCGAAAATACGGTACTTCGAAGAGAAAAACCCCACTTGGCGGGACGGCACAGAACTCCCCTGCGTTGGCGAGGTGTCTTACTCGGTCTTTTTAGTTGTCTTGAAAAAAATCACTCGCGAGTTCCTTGCACGTTTCAAGACCCGCAATGCAGTGCGGGCCAGCTTGTAATCCGGTAGAAAACAATGTTTAAGAAAATTACGGCATATGGCGCACATGCTGCTGTCAATAAGTTTAGTCAAGCCGGACATAAGCAATTTAAATCTGCGCTCAAGTCCCCTGAAACTGTGCAACGGGCAAAGCTCAATCAGATTTTAAGCGCTGTCGCAGATACCGACTCTGGCATTAGCCTGGGCATCCAAAAAGGTATGTCCTGGGAGCAGTATGCCGATAGACTACCCGTGTCCGACTACAATGGATGGTCAGCTTTGATCAGTGCACAACAACAGGATGGCCGGTTACGCTTGAGTTCCAGCCCCTGTGCACGCTATCAGCCTACCAGTGGCTCAACGTCAAAAATAAAGTGGATACCTTACACCCAATGCTTTCTGGATGAACTGGATCAAGCCATCTCACCCTGGATGGCTGATTTGTACCAGCGCTTTCCAGGCATTCGCCACGGTAAACATTACTGGTCACTCTCCTGGGTGCCAACGTCAATGCGTACACGGGACAATGAGTCATTAAACGATGATTTGAAGTTACTACCCTGGTGGAAACGGATATTCATGGCATCCAGCAAGGCCGTTCCGGACGCTGTCGCCATGGCAGAAACCTCGGAAGACTCCCTGTTTGCCTCCCTCTGCTGTTTACTCAGTGCCCGCGACCTTTCATTTCTCTCAGTCTGGAGCCCGACTTTTGCTTTAACATTGCTTGAAGGTCTGTCCGGGCACCGGGAAGAGATTATTCAGATACTACGCTCGGGTCATTGGGGTTCTCGTGCCCCAAGACTCAGTGCAGTCCCCTGCCCCAGGTCACCTTACGTTGCAGATATGCTGAACGAGTGGGATGGCGCTCTACATTCAGACTTTACCGCCCAGCTGTGGCCCAAGCTGACGTTGCTAAGTGCATGGGATACTTCAACCTCAGCCATATGGGCGCGTCAGCTACAACAACTCTTTCCCCAATCGGCATTTCAGGGTAAAGGACTCTGGGCGACAGAAGGCGTTGTGACGATTCCATTTGCAGGCCAGTATCCACTGGCGTTAACCAGCCACTTTTATGAATTTCAGGATTTTGAAACCGACCGCATCCATCCGGCATGGGACTTGAAAGCGGGCCAGGTGGTCCGACCGCTTCTCACCACTGGAAGCGGATTGTTACGCTACGGTTTGAAAGACAAACTCAACGTTGTCAGTTACCTGGATGCATGCCCTTGTTTCGAGTTTCTGGGACGGATGGACGGCGTCGACATGGTGGGTGAAAAGCTCAGCCCGGAAATAGCGATGGAGTTAATCAATCTATTCGATCAGAGTAGCTATCGTGATGCCGGAATCTATCCCATGTCCCTATTGGCCATTCCACAACAGTCAACAGAACAGGTGCAGCCAAACCAGAAACCATCACTACCTTATTATGTGCTGCTGTGCGAAACCAAAGACGCATCCCACCAGCCTGTTCCATCGAAACTACAGTTGAAAGAGAAAATACGAGCCGTGCTGGAATCCCGGCTCCAGGAAAACTTTCACTACCGACTCGCCAGGGAGTTGAACCAGCTGAGTCATGCAGAGGTTTACTGTGCCCCTGATGCCAGATCAATTTACCAACAACGGGGAACAGAGCGCGGCATGATTACCGGAAATATCAAAATTGAACCGCTGGTACTGTGGGACGGGAATTATTCGTTCAACTGTCACTCTGGAACCTCCCCGAAAGTGCTGCCTACAGCAACAACGCTCGAAGAGGTCTGAACCATGGCGATTCGATTCGAAATCAGACCTGCTGTCGAAGAAGATCTGGGCGCACTCCATGCATTGATCAAGGACACCCCTCAAGCCGGGGAGATCTGCTTGAATTTTGAACGTGCTCCTGACTTTTTTCACGGTACAGGCGTGACAACACAGCACCCTGAAGTCTGGGTAATGAATGATTTAAAGACGCATCGCCTTGCAGGTGTTTTCAGCATTGGGCATCGAGATGTGTACTGTAATGGCACGCGTCAGTCGATCCGCTACGGGAATGACCTGAGAATTCACCCGGATTATCAGGGGGGGCGGACGCTATTTCGCCTGTTCAGTCAGTACCGGAAAATCATGCAACAGGATTGGATGCAGACCATAATTCTGAGCGACAACACCCAGTCACTCAACACGGTTGGCAGTGGCCGGGCCAATTTACCGGTATATTTCCCGTATGGCACACTGCATACACACATGGTGTATCTACGTCGCCCCAGACGCGGGCTTCGCAACTTGGCCCGTAACTCGAAATACCGTATCCGCCGGGCGCAACCCGGGGATATTGAACGGATGCAGGACTATTTCAACTGCGAAGCCCCCAAACGACAGTTTTATCCTCACTACGAATTCAGTCAATTGGAAACCGGTGACGGCTACTACCGGGACTTGAAACTGTCCGATTATTTTCTGGTGTTCCAGGAAAATGAATTGCTCGGTATCACCGGGGTATGGGATCAAAAAGAGTTCAAGCAGACACGGGTCATCGACTATCAGGGCAAAATGAAACTGCTGCGTCATGTCAACAACATGCAAAGCCTGTTTTTCGGCGGTTTGACCCTGCCATCCCCCGGCAAAACACTGAACTACCTCCTCATTCACACCGTGCTGATCAAAAACGATGTTCCAGAAGTGTTTGAAGCGTTGTTCGCATTCATTTTTAACGAATACAGCGCTTCGAAGCGCTCACAGGCAGGCAAATACAACGCACTAATCTGCGGACTTTCACCCGATGACCCACTTACGCCTGTGCTGCGCCACTACCGAAGACAAGTGGTCACCAGTAAACACTTTATTGCCAGTTACGGTGAAGACCCACGCCCCGGATTCGACGCCAACCGGCAACTCTATCTCGAAGCCGCACGATTGTAGGGAAAACAATTATGACAACCAAAAAACAGTCTACAGACTATATTGCGATGTGGTTTGCTGCGCGTAAGGAATTCGGCATTAACGATGATATGCGCGTTGGCCCCATGGATACCACCACCCGTGAAATCAGCTGGTCAACCTTCCCGCACAGTGAAATGGATGGCCTTGGCGGGCTGGCAACCATTTTGCGGAGTCACGGATACCCTTGCGAAGATCTGCCGGTTTCATCAGAGAAAAAACCACCCTCGCTGATCGAACTGCTGCGCCTGATGTGGCAAGCACCGAAACATTCCGCAAGTAAAACGATTCAGTGGCGACAGACCTATCCCGACTATGCCACAGCCAATCCGGAGAATAGCAACGACGCGCCGATAGCCACGGGGTATTTCTCGGAGGACGAAACCAATCTCATTAAACGCATGGCCAAAAAGCACCGGGTCGCGCTCAATGTCTATTTGTTCTGGGCATTGAACAAAGCCATCGCCGAAAATTTACTGGCCGGTCAGCAGGAGTATTTCTGGTTCTACCCGATTAATCTACGGGGCCCGTTACAGCTGGCCAACGATACAATGAATTATTCTTCCGGAATCAATATTCAGTTGAATAACACGATCTCGCCAGTGGAAATACAGCAGCGTATCAAAATCCAACTGAAAGCCAAAAGTTACTGGCTACTCTGGTGGCAAGCGCATATTGGCAAGATTATTGGCTACCGCGGCGTTCGCTGGCTGTACCGCTATATCAGTGAACGACAATTCTATGCTGGCTCATTCAGCTTCCTTGGCAACTGGCCACTGAAGTCGCCCAAAAACCCGCCAATTGACGAAAACCAAATTTGGGTGACCTGCGGAATTGGTACGAAAAACTACCCCGTCTCGAACGGAATTTTGATCTGGCATAATCGGCTGTCATTGGGTTTGAAATTGCATCCCTATATTTGTCAGGATCAGAGTATTACCGACCATTGCCTTCAGGAGTGGAAACGAAATCTGCTAAAAGGTGCGCTGTAATGATCCGGCTACTTCAGCTCATCATTCCGGTTTGCATTGTGCTTGTAACCACGTTGGGCATCTACCTGCTATCGGCAAATGCACCACAGGCCAAACCTCACCCGGTAACCGCCCAAATCCCCCTGATACAGACTTACAAGGTAGTCAAACAAACGGTCAGCATCCCCGTACACAGTCGTGGCATTGTGCAACCCAAAGCGAAGTTAACGCTGATTGCCCAAGTACCCGGAACCATTATTGACGTGGCCAACGGGTTCAACAATGGTGGCTTTTTCAAGAAAGACGATGTCTTGATCCAAATCGACCCGGCCCACTATCAACTTGAAATGACCAAAAAACAGCATGCGGTGGATGCAGCACAACTCAACCTTGAAGAAGTGAAGGCAAAAGCCAATGTCGCCCGCAAGATCGCAAAAACGGGCGCGACGGATTTTGCATTGCATATTCCACAGGTCGTGAATGCACAAAGCCAACTTGCTGCAGCAAAAGCCGATCTGGCGTTGTCGGAAATCAGGCTACAACAAACAATCATCAAAGCACCGTTTGATGGTCGCTTCCGGACAACAGAGATCGATCAGAATCAATACGTTATCCAAGGCCAGATTATGGCCGAAGTTTTCGCATTGGACAAAGCCGAAGTTCGGTTACCGATTTCCGATCAACAGTTAGGGTTACTGGAATTGCCAACCCCCTTAACAAACAACATAAAAGACAATACAACGCCCCCTGTCACCCTGAGCAGCGATATCGGTGGTCGCAGGTACCATTGGCATGCCAATGTGATCCGCTCGGAAGGGGGACTGGATCAAAACCGACTGCAGTATGTCGTCGCCGAAATTCAAACCCCTTATCTTGCAGACACGTATCCCCTTGAAATGGGGCGTTTCGTTGAAGCCGAAATCAAAGGCAGAACACTTCAACATATTGCGGTGCTACCCCGTCAAGCGATCCATAGCGGCAACAAGGTCTGGGTACTCAACCCGGAACATCGCCTGAGTGCAAGAGCCGTGGATATTGTTTATCGGGGAAAATCAGAAACCTTTGTCGCACAAGGCCTTAACGAGGGTGAGCTGGTGGTGCTGACGCCCCTGGACTTTGCCATAGAAGGCATGCAGGTTGCTGTTTCGACGACCACACATGCAACAACCCAGCAACCAAAATAACGACAGTCTGCGATGAATACTTTAATTTCCTGGTTTACCCATCACCGTGTCGCTGCCAACCTGTTAATGTTCACCATTGTAGTGTTGGGTCTACTGGCTTTGCCGGATACTCGGAAAGAACTACTGCCAAATGTCTCTCTGGAGCGCATATCCATAGCAATTGCATACCCTGGCGCAACGGCAGAGGAAGTCGAACGCGCGATCTGCACACGGATCGAAAACAATATCTACGATCTGGAAGGTCTGCTGGATCTGACCGCTCTGGCTACAGAAGGGCTCTGCTCAGTCACTGTCGATGTCGCGGAGGGCTTCGAGACAGATAACCTGCTTGAGGAAATCAAGTCCAGAATTGAAAGCCTGAACACCTTGCCGGATGGCAGCGAAAGAGCCCTGATCAAGGAACTGCAGGTTCGGAACCGAGTCGCCAAACTGATTATCGCCGGGCAGGCCGCACCATCCGCATTGAAAAAGCTGGCAGAAGGTATTCGCAACGATTTACTAAAGTACCCGGAAATCTCAATTGTCGATATTGAAAACGTACGACCCTATGAAATTTCGATAGAAGTAAATGACCGATTACTTAATCGCTATAACCTGAGTTTTGATACCGTCGTAAAAGCTATTGAATCCACTTCGGTCAATATGCCCGGTGGTACCTTGAAAACACCTCAAGGCGATATCCTGATTCAGACCACGGGCAAAATTGCAGTGACCGATGAGTTTGCCAAGATCGTATTGTGGGCAGACAACGATGGTGGTCGAATCAGCCTTGCAGACGTTGCAACCGTCAAAGACGGGTTTCAACGTGGTGAAAATCAAGCCAGACTGGACGGCGTGCCCTCCGTATCGGTAGACATCTATCGTGTAGGCAATCAGGACATTACTGCAATTGCACAACGCATAAATGACTATGTTTCCACGCCGGATCGCTATATCCCCG
Source organism: Oleiphilus messinensis (assembly GCF_002162375.1). Classification (GTDB taxonomy): domain Bacteria; phylum Pseudomonadota; class Gammaproteobacteria; order Pseudomonadales; family Oleiphilaceae; genus Oleiphilus; species Oleiphilus messinensis. The sequence continues at coordinate 3,827,147 of NZ_CP021425.1, forward strand.
ATGAAATTACCTTGTCAATCTGGAAAGACGACTCCAAGCTGTTCAAAGGCCGTATCGATTTACTGCTGTCGAACGCACTGACCGGACTACTCCTACTCATGCTCGTTCTGCTGCTGTTCTTGAGTCTGCGCATGTCGTTCTGGATCAGTGTCGGCATTCCTGTTGCCTTTATGGGGGCATTCTGGCTCCTGCCAGTGCTGGGTGGATCGATCAATCTTATCTCATTGTTCGCATTTCTATTGGTACTTGGAATCGTCGTTGATGACGCAGTAGTCGTCGGGGAAAGTATCCATCAGGCGCAAACGCCAAACGACCAAAAACTTACCAACAATTCTTTTCGTCAGGAAGACCCGATCAACGCTGCCATTAAGGGTGCCCAAAACGTTGCCAAACCGCTGACCTTTGCCGTTCTCACCAGCATAATTGCATTCTTGCCCCTGCTCTTTCTGCCAGGCCCGGAAGGCAAATTAATGGAAATCATCCCGATCGTCGTGATCACGACACTGGTATTTTCACTGGTTGAATCCTTACTTATCCTGCCAGTACATCTTAGCGCATCACCGTCATCCAAAGCGCCAGAGCCAGGCAGAATACAGCGCTGGCAAATGCGTTTCGCAAAGGCTTCAGAGCGCTTTGTTGACCGACACTATCGGCCATTTCTTAATCATGCATTGCACTGGCGCTGGAGCTATTTAACGCTTTTTGTCGCGCTATTTATGTTTTCAATCACATTGGTGGTTTCCGGCTGGATACAAGTTGTACTTTTTTCATCAATTGATGCCGATATTGCTACCGCAGAAGTTGCCTTTGCGGAAGGCACGCCTGCGGAAGAAACCAGCCGCGCCATTCGCCAGATCGAAAATGCGGCTCTGACGCTGCAACAAGAACTGGCCGATAGCCAAAACCAAAGCCCGATAATTCGGGTATTTTCGGTTATTGGTCCGCAAGATAAAATATCCAACGCTACACAACTGCCCAATCAGGACCACCGCGGACGGGTCTCTATTGAATTGTCTTCGTCAGATAACCGGTTAATCAGCAGCAATGCCATTGTTCAAGCATGGCGAGAGAAGGTCGGTGCCATCGAAAATGCGACCGAACTGAAGTTTTCTGCCGACCTGATCACCCCGAAGCCTGACATTAATATCGAACTCTCAGGCGATGATTTTCAGGCACTCAAGCACGGTGCGGAGCAGCTCAAACAGTCGCTGGCCCAGTATCCGGGGGTATACGACATTCGGGATAGTCAACAATCGGGTAAACCCCGCGTGGAAATCACCCTGAAACCCACGGCACGGGACTTGAACTTGACCTTGCAGGATGTCGGCTATCAGGTGCACAGTGCCTTTCATGGTGTGGAAGTCCAGAATATCCAGCGAGGTGAGCAGGACGTTAAGGTTTTGGTCCGGTATCCGGAAACAGAGACACTGTCCCTCTGGCATCTCGAAAACATGCGTATTCAATTGCCTTCTCAAACCGCGCAAAACTCCGGGGTTCCACTCATCACCGTTGCCAATGTTTCCTACGGCCCTGCTGCAGCGAGTATCAAGCGTTATGAACGCCGCCGCGTTGTCTCCGTAACAGCCTATATTGACCCTAGCCAAAGCGCGCCAAGAGAAGTGATGACCCAACTGGAACAAACGGTGCTGACACAACTCACCCAGGACGGTCATCTGAAATGGAGCAAGGCCGGCAAACAAAAAAGCATTGGCGAGTTTATCACCATTCTCAGCAAGGGTTATTTACTGGCCCTGATCGGCATGTACCTGGTTATGGCCATTTTGTTTTCGTCGTACAGCCAACCACTGCTAATCATGTTTGCGATTCCATTTGGCTTGGTCGGCGCTTTATCCGGTCATTTGTTACTGGGCATCGACCTTACGCTGTGGTCTTTGATTGGCATGGTGGCCGTCAGTGGCGTCGTGGTCAATGACACGCTGGTGTTAGTGGACTACATCAACCAGAAACGCGCTGAGGGTCTCCCCTTGCAAGCCGCAATTGCTGAAGCAGGGGTAAAGCGTTTTCGCCCGATCATGCTCACCTCGCTCACGACCTTTGCCGGTTTGACCCCACTGATTATGGAATCCAGTATTCAAGCTCAATTTCTCATTCCCATGGCGGTCTCCATGGCATTCGGGGTCATGTTTGCAACCTTGATCAGTTTAATTCTGGTACCCGCAATCTACATGATGCTGAACGATCTAACCCACTTTATTCAGCAAGTCGGATCCAGGCACCTCGACAGACACAAACAGCAAACGCCCAATGACCAACTTGATAATGTTGATACTGCTTACCAATTTGGTTATCAGGCCGGGCTCAACATGCGGCATAAATCGAAGCGTCCCCGAGCAACTCACAACCCCTACCGGGATGAAGTCCTGTCCTCGGGGTGGGAAGCAGGTTATTACGATGGCCAACAAGCCTCATGCGTCATTGATGGCGACTCGGCAATACAGGTCAGCTCAGCAGAGACCTGAATCAGAATACAAATAAAAACAGAAAATACGAGGTACACCCATGACTTATTCCCGCAAGCTCTCCCCCATCGAGCGCTACTACATCAGCTGCGATAAACGCACTTTTCCCTTCGCCACACCCTGCCTGAACCAGATGACGCTGGAAGGCAGAGGCAACATCGATGAACGGGCCTGGGCCGATGCGGTTCGGGTTGCTTCGCAAGCCAATCCGGGCAGTCGTGTTGTCCTGAAAGGCCATCTGGGGTTTGCTAAATGGGTCGATTCCGGTAAAACAGCGCCATTTCGCGTGGTGAATGGTGGTGACTGGAATGGGCAAAGTGATGTTGGTGCCCCTTTTTTGAACGACCCGCTCCCGGCACGGGAAGGACCAACCTGTGAAGTGTTACTGGCCAAATGCACCACCCGGCACTACATTATTTTTCGCAGCCATCATGGTGCGATGGATGGTAGAGGCACACAGCATTTCGCTGATGATGTATTTCGGGTACTGCGCGGCCAACCACCTATTGGCGAGAACAACAACCTGTCAGACCTTGAGCTGTCAGAAACACTGACCGAAGCACGCAGTGAGCTCATAACAGATGAAGTAACTGCCCCGACCGGTACGCCCAAGGGCAACAATGCAGAACGCATTTGGTTGCGACGGACAGTCAAGGGTAAGTTCAGCAAGGTGCTGGCCCGTGTTGCCATCAGTATCGCCAACTCGACACGCCGCCATTCAGATACCGCGGTTCGGTTTCAGCTGCCCGTTGATATGCGCGCCCGAATAGATGGCCTGCGAAGCACAGCCAATCTGTCCGGCGGCCTGGTTATGGGGGTTAACCCGGATACAACCATCGAGCAGTGGCAGCACACCATTAAAGATAATCTCAAGCACCTGCGGGAAGCCCAGATCCCGCGTTTCATGAAATTTGTCCCTGTGCGACTGCTGTGCTGGATTTCCCTGGCGATGATGCAACGTTCAAATGAAAAACTCGCGCAAAAACGCATGATTTCAGGCCGTTATCGAACCTCTGGAATCTTATCCAACCTTGGTTTGGTGCCTGTTGACAAATACCAGGGCGGCGGCTTTATAACAGATTCAATATTCTTTATTCCACCGGATTTCGACACCACAGCCTACTTTCTGACAATAACCGGAACCCGAGAGGGAGTCGAATTCGTGTTACGCATGCCCCGCTTCCTGGCCTCGGAGGGACGCATCGAAAAAGCACTTGATGATATCGAGTACGACTTGCAGCAGAGTACCCGATCAACTCCGGATGCTCAAACTAAAGAAAGCTCAAAAAAGCAACTAGTAACCAGCTGACGATAAACGCGGTCACCCCGTAACGGATGAGCAAAATTCCGGGAATCGCCCTGAAAATCCCGGGCTTTTGCCACCGGATTGGCGTAATCAAGAGATACGACTCCAGTCCCCGAGTACACCAGAGCCACCACAGAATAAACAGCCGCAACCCCGCCATAACAACCCAGGCTGAAAGCAAATAAGGGTTAGACAAATCATCATCGAAAATGTAGAACGGGTCTGCATAATTCGCATGTAACTGAATCCCGCCGAGCATGGCCGAGGGAATGCAAATCATCAATACTAATGTCAGGCAGACTTTATTGGCATCAGACTGCAACGCCGGAGTTTCTCGAACCAATGGCCTCGCCCGACGCTGAATGGCATAGGCATTAGCCATCGCAAAAAGAATAAGAAGAAACCAGAAGTATTTTAGTAGCAGGCTCATAACAGACTGACTCAGCTTTTTTAATGGTCAGGGAACACAGACCACAAATTACCGTTAAACGCTCTGAATCAACAGTCCGTTAAAGCCGCAAATAGAACAGTGTCACACATTGAATTTACTCATCCCGCCAGGTCGATTTAATCTCCAGTATTTGATCCAGACAATCTTCCAGCAGGGTGATAAGTTTGGGTTCAAAGTGTTTGCCACTTTGTGATTTCATGAAGTCTACTGTTTCTTCGATGGTCCACGGCTCTTTGTAGGGGCGCTTGCTGGTAAGGGCATCGAACACGTCCGCAACGGCGACTATTCGCCCTTCAAGCGGAATATCCTCCCCGGCGAGGCGGTTCGGGTAACCGCTACCATCCCATTTTTCGTGATGGGTTAAGGCGACGGACTTTGCCAATATCAGCAAGTCGGAGTCGACTTCACCGATGATTTCAGCCCCGATTTCAGGGTGGGTCTTCATCACGTCAAACTCTTCATTCGTCAGCTTGCCCGGTTTCAGCATTATGCTGTCGGGAATCCCGATTTTACCGATATCATGCATGGGCGCAGCATTGAGGAGATTATCTGCCTCTTCTTCATTCAGGCCGTATGCCAGCCCCAGAATGCGGGAATAGTGGCTCATCCGCACCACGTGCATGCCGGTTTCATTGTCTTTGAATTCAGAGGCTTTACCCAGGCGCTGAATGATTTGCAATCGCGTACGGCGCAGCTCATCGGATTGAACCAGTGACAGATGAGTCTTCACCCTGGCTTTGACAATCGCGCCTGAAACCGGCTTGGTGATGTAGTCGACACCCCCAACTTCAAACCCTAAAGCTTCATCATGTTCTGCATCCAGCGCGGTGACAAAAATCACCGGGATCAATCGTGTCTCCGGATTTTCTTTCAGAGTCTTGCAGACGTCAAAGCCGGTCATATCCGGCATCATGACATCTAACAACACAAGTGAAGGGGCCATTTCTCCGGCCAGGCGAATGGCTTCAACGCCATTTTTTGCAAATACCAAACGGTAATCGCTACCGAGTATTTTTTTGAGCAGACGAAGATTCGCGGGCTCATCGTCCACAATCAGGATTGAACTTTTCTGGGGAATTGAAGTCAGCATAACTACTCCTGTGAGCTTACAATCGCACGTTTCAATTCAGTTAATTCGTCGTGTGCATTTTGAAATTCGAAGTCATCCAGCGCTTGAGTGATATGATCGATCAAAACATGGTAGATCTGCGGCACGGAACGTTGCAATTGCTCAATATCAGACTCCTCAAAACTATGGAGCGTGGCCGCATCAATCAATTTATCAATCAGCGCGAGCACTGACTCAGAGTCAAACTCTTCCGATGCCGTTGAGGCAGGACACTGAGACTTATCAATGGCGTCGACATCACCAATATATTGCTGTATTGACTTTCGAGTTTGATTAACCCGGCTCACAATCTCCAGCGCTTTATGGCCATTTGACCGCTCCACCTCTGCGAACCACTCCATCCACTGAACCAGCCCCAAATTGCCGGAAACACCTTTCAAACTGTGAGCAATATGACTCACTTCTTCAAAATCCTCGGCCTCAACTGCCGTGATTATGTTTTCGTAAGCGGTGGGCCATTGATTGACAAATTTAACGAGCTCAGCCTTATAGGTGGTTTCATCCCCCCACAACGAAATTGCCAGCGTTTCATCGATCAGTTTTTTATTCTGCATAAGGACCGGGTCAAGGGATTCCGGGACACTCAGATTGAGCACTTTTGCCATTTCGGCCACCAGCAGTTTGATTTGAATTGGTTTACTGGCAAAACCATCCATTCCTGCTTGCTGAGACGCTTTCCGATCATCATCAAGTACGCTGGCAGTCAAGGCGACGATTGGCATGTGCGGCAGCCCACCAACCGCCTCCTGCTCTCGTCTCAACTTGGCGGCAGTCAGGCCGTCCATTGTCGGCATTTGTAAGTCCATTAATGTGATATCAACTCCCGATGCCTCCATTCGCAGTAGGGCCTGCTTGCCATCTCGCGCGGCGATGACTGTATGCCCGGCTCTGGACAGCAGGATATCCAGGAGTTCAATATTCTGCTCGACGTCATCCACCACGAGCACTCTCAGTGGTGGCAGTGTAGCGCTTACCACTGGGCTTTCAGCTGGAATAACCTGCTCGCTGGGTTGCAGCGGTAAAACAAAGGTAAACGTGGTGCCAATATTGGGTTCACTTTTTACCTCGATACGCCCCCCCATCAGCTCGACCAACTGTTTACTGATCGTAGTTCCGAGACCCGTGCCCCCGAAACGACGGCTCATCGAGGCATCAGCCTGGGCAAACGCATCAAATACATGGGCCAACTGATCCTCTGTCATCCCCATACCGGTATCGGCTACATCAAAGTAAACCTCCCCGGATGCTTCGCTTCGAACAGACACTTTCACCTGCCCTTCCGAGGTGAATTTAACCGCGTTACCAACAAGGTTCGTCAGAACCTGTCGGATTCGCTCCGGCGCACCAATGTAATTCCGCGCCAGATTGGGCGAGATGGCCGATTCGAGTTGTACCCCCTTTTTCTTCGCCTCAAGCCAAAGCGTCGAGACAACCGTGTCAACTTCATCCGACAGGGAAAACGCCCGGTATTCCAGCTCTAGCTTACCTTTGTCCAGTTTTGCACTGTCCAGGATATCATTCAGCAAGTGCAACAATGACTTGGCAGATCGGTTTATCGTGTTGAGTTGACTGGTCTGAATCGTATCCAGATCGGATTCCAATAAAATATCGCTGAAACCGATAATGGAGTTCATCGGCGTTCTAATTTCATGGCTCATGTTTGCAAGAAAAGCCGAACGGGATGCAGCGGCCTCCTCGGCAAACACCTTCGCCTTCAGCAGCGCTTCTTCCATACTCTTGCGTTCGGTAATGTCCATGATGAAACCGTCGATCCACATCTCTCCGGTCAGTTCGTCACGGACATAGTTGCCATGCTCAAACAACCAGCGCAGGCTCCCATCCCGATGGTAGATACGGTATTCCAACGAGAAGGTATCCGGTATGGCTAACTGTTCGATCTTCTCTACATCATCCGGGTGATAAAGTTCAGTAAAATAGCGCCTTGGCTCCGGTAGCTCGAAATCACGGGCAGGATAGCCGGTAATCTGCTCCACTGCATCGCTGATATAGACCATGGGCCAGCCATTTTCATTTTTACAGCGGTAGGCAATTCCGGGGATATTGCCAATGAGCGAACGGAGTCGCGCCTCCTGTTCCCGGATGTGGTGCTCCATCTCGACCCGTTGACTCAAATCCGAGATAAAGCCAATAAAATAATTGTGTTTTCCTTGTTCGATATGACCAATACCCAAGCGGACCGGGATCTCACGGCCATCTTTATGAATTGCCGTAACTTCCCGCCCGACACCGATAATCTTCGCATCTCGGGTTTCCAGATAGCGCGAGATATAGCCATCATGATGGGCACGTAATGACTCAGGAATAATCTTGGTGACATTTCGCCCCAGGATCTCCGCGGGTTTCCAGCCCAGAACTTTCTCCACTGCCCGGTTAACACTGATCACGATCCCGGCTTCATTAATCGTGATAATGCCATCGATAGCCGTTTCAGCAATTGCCCGAATCCGTTCAGCTTTCTCCCGGATTTCCTGCTCCATTTTGACCCGCTGCGTCAGGTCAGAAAGGTATCCGACAAAATAGTTCTGCTTACCCTGTTTGACGTGACCAATCCCCAGCCGAACCGGAACCTCATGGCCTTCTTTATGGATCGCAGTCACTTCACGACCAATACCGATAATTTTTGCTTCCCGGGTTTTCAGATACCGTTCAATATAGCCATCGTGGTGAGCCCGTAGCGAAGCTGGAATGATTTTTGTGACATTACTGCCGACAAGCTCCTCCGGAGTCCAGCCAAGTATGGTTTGAACCGCACGGTTCACCCCTTGAATAATGCCCTTGTGATCAATCGTGATAATACCGTCGACTGCGGTTTCCATCATTGCCCGCATTCGTTCAGAATTCTCGCGAGCCTGCCGGGAGATATCCTTGTATTTAAACAACACACTGATACCCAGCACAAAACTGATCAGGACAAATGTGGTCAGTGACACACCGTAGGCTAAAAAGACGGATACTTCGCCGTTCGCCTCATGGATTTCGAACCCCTCAGGTGCAACAAACCGGGCAGCCGCCATCCCGGTATAGTGCATCCCGGAAATGGCAGCCCCCATCACCAGTGCCGCAAGGAAATTGCTCAAGGCAGACTCTTGTCCAGAGCCCCGGTATTTGGTAATGCCGAAACGGATCCAGAGTGAAAGCATGGCCAGCACGACAGCAACCACGATCGATACCATAAACATGGTGAGGTTATAGCGCAGCACGGGAGCCATGATCATGGCCTCCATACCGAGATAGTGCATCGTACCAATACCGGAACCAACCAGAATCCCGCCCAAAAGGATTTCTTTAAACCGGATGGACGGCCGTGTGTTGAGTGTCAGGGCAACCCAGGAGGCTAGAAAGGCTGGCATAATCGAGACAAACGTAATGCGCCAGTCATATTCCACGGAGGTGCAAAGATCAAAGGCCAGCATACCTACAAAATGCATGGACCAGACACCGCACCCCAAGGCAGTACTTCCGGCAAGCAAAAGCAGGTACTTTCGCTCAGCAATTTCGTCGCCTCGTTGCAATGGCAGGTCACTGAAACGCTGCGCATTGGTTCTGGAAACCTGGGCCGATATTTGAAAGCCCATAAACGATGCGAATATCGCGATGACAACGGAGACAATTACCAGGAACGGATCGTAGGTTCCTTCGGTGATCAGACGATCCTCTGGATAAACAAACATTTGTGACCAATTGAAATTCACATCGATACCTTTATTATCTTCGATTAGTCACTCACAGCACCGACCCGCAGCCGCCCGAGCAAAACTATTTTTACCAGAGCGTCCACTTATAAAAAACCATGGACAGACGATGACGCCATAAACATTTATGAGCCATCCTATTATCTTTAGAAGAGTATTACCGATGGGTCAACTTACTCAGGAAAACAAACCCATCGGTAACGCTGGCGGCTGGAGGAAGTTCTGCCGCCGGAATGAACAATACCGGTCCAAACAGTGGACGTTCCCTGTTGTTAAGCAAACAATTTCCGGGACCACACCGTCAAACCGGCAGTCACACTACCAAAATGGTTACCATCCAGCATGTCCACTTGACCCAGCTTCTCCGCAACCATGTTACGGATATCCAGCGACTTCCCTGAGCCCCCGGTCAAATAGACAAGATCAGGACGGCATCCCGCCTGTGCAATGGCCTCATCCATCAACGCCGACATTTTTGCGAGTGGCCGTTCGATTGCCTGGGCAAACTGTGCGCGACTGATTTCCTGACCTAATCCAGGTTCGACATAGGATAAATCAACAAAATCTGCTTCAGTGGTAGATAACATCATTTTGCACTGCTCTGCACTGCGCACTACATGGAAATTCTGCTTTTCTTCACGCAAGGCTATAAAGCGATCCAACAAATGGGGCTCGGCCGCATCCATGGCCAGCTGATCCAGCAACAGTTCAGTTTTCTGACTGCTAAAACTGGACTGGGCTGAAACATTATTGGTACTTACGGCATCCCAATAAACCTGCGTAGGCATGGGGAGACCACTCTTCAACTTGGATTTCATACCAAACAACGGCATCAATTCCCGTCCAGCCAGTAAAATATCCAGGTCATTACCGCCGATACGTTCTCCACTGTGCCCCAGAAAATCCTGCTCCCTCACCTGTTGAGTACGATGGTTTGGCCCCATCCGGACCATGGCACAATCGGTAGTACCACCACCGATATCAACCACCAGCACGGTTTTGTCTTCCGTCAGACGTGCTTCAAAATCCAAACCGGCGGCAAGCGGCTCATAGAGAAATTCAACGGATTTGAACCCGGCCCTTTTTGCCGATGCGGTCAATATATCAATTGCCTGACGGTTACTCTGCTCTGCATTCAGACCTTGAAAGTTAACTGGCCTGCCGATCACGACATGCTGGATCGTATCTGCAAGATTAAGTTCCGCCTGTTGCTTCACGTGAATCATCATTGAAGAAACAATATCCTCAAAAAAACTCACAAATTCGGGCCTTAAACCGCTCGCACCAAGATATGACTTCGGTGACTTTACAAAATACCCCTGCCCCGGAAAGCTAAAGTACTGATCAAACGCGGCGTTCCCGAAATACAGGCTCTGGTCCTGGTCATTGATCCCCTCTTCCCGGCGGACTCGTCTTGCCTGCTCCAGAAACCCGGATCGGGAACGTATGTAAGCCTCCTTCTCTTCCGGGTTTTCAATGGACAATCCTACATTTTCGGGAATGAGTTCTTTCGCCAGGCTGTAGAGCGCAGACGGCATAAAAGGGTTACCCGCTTCCAGTGGCAGCAACTCGATACCACCATTGCTCTTCTCATTTTTAACCACACCTACCGCGCAGTTCGAGGTGCCATAGTCAAAGCCTGCATACATAATTACTGTTGCTCCAGGAAAAAATACGGGGTTTGCACACCATCCAGGACAGAGCATCGCAATATCCAGGACAGAGCTTCGCAATACCAGATCAGTCGCAAAAAAAGGGCGGCAAAATACCACAGGATGACAGGATCTACCAGCCTCATTTCATGTAATCGCACTCCTAACCAAAAATTATGTGCTACTACTATATGAGATAACACGCTGTATATTATGCAATCAGGAAATGCCATTATGTCGTCCACCTTAAAAGCTGGATTTTACAAATTGTTGATACTTCTCACACTGAGCCCAAATCCAGCTTTCGCCCGTGATTGCATTGGGCTGGTTACAGGTTCAGGTGATAATTTTTGGAAAGAAGTTTATCAGGGCGCCAAGAAGGCAGGGGATGAATTCAATTATCGTATTCACTACAGAGGCCCGAGCACGGAAGCGGGCCATGAAGCGCAAGGTATTATCCTGGAAGCGTTCTCGACTCTGGGGTGTGTCGGCCTGCTCCTGGCCCCGAATCATCCGGATCGAATTGAGCAGGTTGAAGCAATTCGCAATAAGAATATCGTGACCATGTTCATCGATCGCGGGCTTCCCAACCTCAAGGATATTCCCGTGGTGGCGACCGATAATTATGCTGCGGGCCGCTTCGCAGCTAAAAACATGGTGCCTTTACTCCCACCTAATGCACAAAACATTGCAGTGTTTCGACTTCAGAAAGATGTTGTAACGACGACCGCACGAGAACAAGGGTTTATTGATGAAATTACAAAACATGGCTTACAAGTGGTGATCGATGCCTACGGCGGTACAAACGTAGGGGACGTAAAATATACGGTTTATAAGGCCCTTAAGAATAGCCCTGTTGCCATACATGGCATCTTCACGCCAAATGAAACCACGACGATTGGCGCTGTTGAAGGCACTGCACTGTTGTATTTGCCCACGTCCCCCATATTGATCGGATTTGATGCTAACGACTACATCAAAAAGGCCATTAAAGAAAACAAACTCACTGGAACTGTGGTACAAAAGCCACACGACATGGGCTACATCGGCGTTGCCTTGATCCACAATTTTCTAAAATCCGGCTCGCCACCGAAATCTGTCGTGACAGGGCTGGAGTTTTTGAGCAAAAACATGGAATCAGTCAAGTCGGCCAACGGTGAAGCGCATTAGAAATCAGCTCCCCGGCGAGAACCAATCTACAACTTTCACATAATTCAGCTCATGCAATGGCTGTTAACATGGAAATTGTTGCATACGATCATTATTCTTCAATATAGTCATTGAACAAGGCCTAACGCCGCTTTAAATTAGACTTACATTTGTTAACCTATAAAACAAAAATAACATCAAAAAATCTTATTAAGCCAAAATTTACAAGCTTAATAAGATAATTGATTAACTTACATATGTAATTTAAAAATGAAGAAAATCGACTACGACATTCCACTTTTCCCAACTCAATACGCTCAACTTTTAACCAATTTCTTGCAATCAAACCCACAAAAACCGGATATCAATCAGCAGATTTCAATCCTGGAAAAGTCGTTGGCGGCGCTCGAGTCAGATTTCATGACACTGCAGGAGATATTACGGATATTGGGCACACTTCCATCCATCACTGAAGATGAAACCCTTCCTTTCCAATTTGGCAAAGCGCTTAATTTTACCGAACATGGCCTCTTGGGTTATGTGTGGCTGGCCAAGATTGACCCAATGCAACTGGTTGATGCGCTGGTTCAACACATGAGCATCAAGCTCCCCTTCTTTCAACTCACCACCGACCGGGAAACATTCTGCATTCATATACAACTTCACGATCTTTGGGAGCTCGGTGAGGCCAGAGCCTTTCTGGCCAAGATCTATTTCGGCAGTATTTATGCCCTCGCGGAAAAAATTTGTGGCAATGTCGAGATCGAGTGTGATTTTTCAGGCCACGGACCCGCCTGCCTCACCGCTGATGGCACCCCCACCCAAGCTCATGTGACCTGGAAGTTTGATTGCGAATGTAACCGAATTACCTTACAGCAAGTTAAATTTATGGAGTCGGCAGAAAAACAGCAATTCATGCAATCCATGCTGTCTCCAGATCATACCGTGCCAAGTGAACCCGACAGCCACTTCGACAATGGCAACCAGCAGCACAATTCTCTCGAAGCAATTGTTGCCTCCCTTGTCAAAAAGTCATTCAAGGATGCCAATATCGAAAGCATCGCGCTGCAACTTGGTATCGGTTCCCGACACCTGCGCAAACAACTGGCTGCAGAGGGAACCTCATTCAAGGAAATAAAGAGTGAAATACGGAAAAAGTTTGCCCTACTCTATGTCACCGAAACCGGGATTTCGTTACACGACATCGCCCAAATGCTCGGCTTTGGCGATCAGGCAAGTTTCACCCGCGCTTATCGCAGCTGGACCGGCACAACCCCCGGCGACGCCAGGCGTCTCGCTACCAAGCAACCCGATATTCAGTAGATGGCATTCAGGATTTCGTAGTACCGTCCAGAAGCCTTCAACAGCTTCAAGCCTCGGTCAAGCCGGTCAGCATAATACTTTGCTTTTGGGTGCTCGCGATTAAAGGCAACATGCAGGGGTAATTTGGCGGCACCGATACCCTCAACTCGCACCAGAGTGCCTTCCGGTATGCCTAACTGTCGCATATGATACTCTGCAACCCGAGCGGTCATATAGGCAAGATCCAAACGGTTTAACATCAGCATTTGAATCAAATGCCGATCAGATTTCATTTTCGACCGAGTAAACCCTAGATCGAGATACTCCTGACTGTAAATGTAACCATTCACCTCTCCAACGCGAAGATCCGGACGATCCAGCTCATTCAGGTTGGAAAATTGAATGGGTCGATTTTTATGGTAATAGAAATACGTATAGGAATCATAAATCGACTCTGAACCAAAAACATAACGCTCGGGCAAGTCATTGACCGGTACAGCATTAAAGCCACCAAGACCCACATTGTTTTCCAGATTCGCCATCAAACGGGCAAATGGATAAACTGTGAGCTTGGCCTGAATCCCCATTAATTGGAACGACTCGAGAACTATTGTATTTGAGATACCCGTACCATCCTCTTTCGAAAACGGATAAAAGTTATCTTCTACGAACAGCGTAATCTCGTCACCTCTCACCAAAGAAGAGAAGAGGCAGCATTTACACAACAGAATAAACGCCAACTTTATGTAAATGGAACCACCAGTTGACATGTCAAATAAACTCAATCTTTCCAACTCTAATTATGAACACAGGATCATAATTAGTTTAGCCATGAAACGGTAACATTTCCCGAAAACTTTACCTAAATCTCAATCTGATTGGGGGATTAATCACTGAGACGCCAGGAATTTGCTAAGCTTTAATAACAGAGCATCTTTCTGATGCAGCCGCTATTACAAAATAGCGGATCAATAGCCCGAAAACATAACAAAAAAACCAAACTCAGATGACCACCAGCAAAGCAGAAATTCCCAAAGCGCTCTTGGACGGTAAAAGAGCGCTCGTAATCGATGACATGGGCGCAGCAGTCGTCATTGGCAAAAACATGCTACTCTCCCTTGGCTCAAAGATAGTGGAGACCGCAGGCGACTACCAAAATGCCTTTCCAAAAATTGCCAAAAAACACTATGACATCATTTTATGTGACTTCAATCTGGGAAAAGGCCTGAACGGACAACAGTTGTTACGGGACTTGCGCCATATTAATCGCTTGAGCTACACGACCCTGTTTGTCGTCGTCTCTGCCGAACGAACCCACGATATTGTGTTGGGCACAATCGAATGTGAGCCTGACGGGTACATTGCCAAACCTTTTACCCAAGGCGATTTCAAAGCTCGAATTACGCGACTCGTTGAGCAACAGAACATATTCAAAACGTTCAATGAAGCACTGGATGCAAAAGATTACGAAGCTGCTTTTGCAAACGCCCGCGGCATTATGAGCAAGCTACCTAAATACAGAATGCTCGCGATTCGTAAAACGGCAGGGATCCTTTATGAACTCAAACGTTATAACGAAGCCCTGAAACTTTTCGATCTGGCACTGGAAACGCACATACAGACCTGGGCTCAAATCGGACGGGCAAAGTGTATTGCAGAATTAGGCCGCAATGAAGACGCGATCAGTGAATTCCAAGACATAATCTCAAAAAACCGTCTGGCAGTGCCCGCTATGGATTTTCTGGGCATTTGTTATCTACGAGAGGGTAAACGGAAAGAAGCACAGGAAACGATTATTCGTTCTACGGAACTCTCACCAATGAGCATCGAGCGACAGCGCTGGTTGGGGGAGCTGAGCATGGACGTTGGTGATTTAACAACCGCTGTTGGCGCGAACCGTGCGGTCATAAAACTGGCAGACGGCACCCTGAAAGAAAATCCCAAACAGTATGAAACCTACTCGCGCACTATGCGCAAAGCTGTGGAATCAGAAACCGATAAGAAAAAGCGCTCCGCCCTGATTGAAGAAGGCAGAAAAACACTCAAAAAGGCATTAAAAAAATTTGAAGAAGCAGAACGCCTTAAGCTGAATGATTCCTTGTTCCGCTCACTTGAAAAGTGTGAAAAGGGCGATACTGAGGAAGCAATTGCGATTATCGAAGCGCTGTCCGTACGCCACAAAGAAGTGATCGACGACGATCCAGAGCTGACAATAGACATCGCGGAGAGTCAGTTTCATGCAGGTGATCGGCCCGGTGGAGAAGCGAGACTGCGGGAGCTGATGAAGAAACACCCGGAAAATAAAAAGCTTCTGGAACGTGTTCAGGCAATCATTGACACACCTCTCCCCTATTACCAAAGGATTTTTATCGCGGAAATGAATCGCAAAGGCAAATCACACTATGAACTGGATCAACTTGAAGATGCGCTGGTTGCCTTCCGCAAAGCCTTGGAGATTTACCCGCAGCACCCGGCAATAAACCTAAATGCGGTTCAGGTTATGTTGAAAATGATCGATTCCGGCCTTCGCTCGGACAACGCATTGAGAGAGGCAGATCAATACTTGAGCGCCAGCGTCTCACTGGAACCCGAACACCCCGAATACGAGCGAAAAGAAGCCTTCCGGCGCTATCTCGACAAAAAATTGAAAACTGTTTAAGGTCCACCGTCGCTTTGGCGATTGACAGACGTAATCTCCCCTTTATCCTTGGGGCTGTCAAAGGTTTATCTCCAGACTATGTAACTGGCAACCCTTAACAACTTGAAAAATCGATAACTTAGAAAATCGATAGCTTAGAACATCGATAGGAGCCCTATGGATAAGTCGATCACACCACCCCACATAGCAAACCTGGCACTGGAATCCAGAGTTGTATTCGAAACCGGATCGGGACTGCTGTCACTGCTGACCGAAAAAAGCCAATCCATCGGCTCAGGCAAACCCGTACTCGTAATCCCCGGGTTTGGTGCCAGTGATATGAGCACATTTATTTTGCGCAACTACCTCAAGCGCAGCGGTTTTGAGGCGCACGGCTGGGGCTTGGGCATCAATAGAGGCACTACCGGTAAAGTCCGGGATTCATTGATTAAAAAGGTCGCGGCGTTACATCAGAAGACCAATCAGAAAGTTGCGGTTGTGGGTTGGAGTTTAGGCGGCATTTTCGCCCGCGAGCTTGCCCGCAATCAAACCCAGCATATCGACTGCGTTGTGACGCTGGCCAGTCCTTTCGCGGGCTCCCCCCACGGCAATCGATTGTTTCCAATTGCCCTGCTTGTTTCAGGAAAACCTTTTACAAAAGAAGATGAACAAAGCTTTGACCGACGCACCACACCACCACCAGTGCGCACATTGGCGCTGCATAGCCGGACGGATGGCATCGTAAACTGGAAATGCTCGCTGGAACCTATCGCTGCAGAATCCTTTAATGATGAAGTGCAATGCAGTCACTTTGGCTTTCCCAGCAATCCACAGGTGCTTCGCAAAGTCGCTATGTTCATCGCCGCAACGCCGAACTGATCTGCCCAGCCCAATAGACTCAGGTGAACCCTGAGTCTATTGGGCCGGTTTGTATAGACCTGTTGTTATTACATTGGTGATCTTAACCCAATCTCAGTCGGGTCAAGCGATTGGTTACGCCATCTATCGCATGAGAAAGGGTTAATTGCGCCACCATCCCCAACCGATCAGCCCAGCTTACAGGTTCCATCCAGCGCAACGTGATCACTTTATGGGTCCTACAGTACTGGGATATCAGGCTTTCACTGGTGGCAATCTCATCCACCAGATTTTTCGAAAGCGCTTCCTGCCCGTAGAAAACATGGCCGTTCGCCACTTTATCAAAATCTTTGATCGAGCGGTGGGTTTGAACATGACTACGAAACAGCTCATGGGTTTTCTGCACGGTTTCGGTGAATTTTTCACGGCCATCCGAAGTATTCTCGGTAAACACCGAGAGTGGTCTTTTGTACTCACCCGCGACCGCCTGCTCGTACTCAATCCCCACTTTCTGCAACAGCTTATGGATATTGGGCATTTCCGCGATAACACCAATAGACCCCACGATTGCCAACGGTGCTGCAACAATACGATCTGCGATACAGGCCATCATGTAGCCACCTGAAGCCGCAACCTGATCTACCGCCACGGTTAACCGGATATTAGCCTGCTTCAAGCGCTCAAGCTCTGCAGCAGCCTGGCCATAACCATGGACTACCCCCCCCGGACTATCCAGACGCAGGAGAACTTCATCTGTCGGTTTCGCGGTGTCGATCACCGCACTCACTTCCCGGGCCAGCGCATCTACACCTGTAGCCTGCACATCCCCGACAAAATCGATGACAAACAATGTCGGCTTTGGCTTCTTTGACGCTTTCAACTGAGCCACCAATTCCTTAACGGAGAAAGACTCTTCCTTCTTTTTGATTCCCTTTTGCTCCAGGGCCTTGGTCATCCCTGTGTATAAATCATTCAACACAGAGACGTGCAGGAAACCGCCCGTTAACTTTGACATAGCTTGTCTTCCTTTGAAGAAATTAAATTTTGCACTATTGTAACGACTATGGAATGACTGGCAAGCAAACACAGGCCATCAACACACCCAAAACCGAATCAACGTGTAATAATATGTCTGCAGATATCCCGAACTACTCCGATTATGTCCTGGCTCAGATTGAGGCCATATCCGAAAGCGCCCCCATAAAACCGATACTCTCATGGGGGCTCGCACTACCGGATGAAATAATCAATACCATGAAGGCCCGAAACATCGAGCATCATCACTACACCTGCGATGAAGCTCTTGCGTTCCTGACCAACTCGCCTGCGGTATCGCTTGCACTTGTCAATCATGGATTACAGAGATTGACACGCGCACAAGCCCAATCCGCAATTGGCCAACTCAGAAACTACGTTGCAACTCGCATTCTTGTAGCCATCTATCCAGAATTAGACTCTCCACTATCGTTTAACGACTGGCTAGCACTGGGGTTCCGCAAAGGCCCGACAGTTAAACTATCCGGACGGGCTGTAGCAACTTACGAATACAATCTCGTCAGTTACAATCCAAAACGGGAGTGGAACAATTCGAAGAACTGGGCCAATCCCGAGCTTTTTGATAAACACCGCTGGTAATCGAGGCATTCAGGATTTGAGCCGGTAACCTGTTTTAAAAATCCACCGGATCATCAATAGACAGGCGGTAAGAAATACCAGGATCATGGCCAGACTAACTCCTACACTGACATCGGAGACACCATAAAAACTCCAGCGAAAACCGCTGATCAGATAGACAACAGGATTAAAAAGAGTAACCGTTTGCCAAAAAGGTGGCAGCATATCAATCGAATAAAAACTCCCCCCTAGAAAAGCCAGGGGTGTCACAATCATCAACGGAATTATTTGCAGTTTTTCAAACCCATCCGCCCAAACACCAATAATAAAACCGAATAGACTAAAGGTAATCGCGGTCAGAACCAGAAAGAACACCATCCAGAACGGATGCTCGATCTGATAATCAACAAACAATCGAGCAGTAATTAGAATGAGCACACCCAGAATAATGGATTTGGTTGCGGCTGCCCCGACATACCCCAACACGATTTCAACCGCTGTGACCGGTGCTGAAAGAACCTCATAGATCGTGCCCGTGAATTTGGGCATATAAATTCCAAAAGATGCATTTGAGATGCTCTCCCCAAGCAGAGACAACATCAACAATCCGGGAATAATAAAAGCACCGTAGCTGATTCCGTCTATTTCCGTCATTCGGGAACCGATTGCGGCACCAAATACAACAAAATACAATGAGGTGGACAGCACCGGGGAGGCGATACTTTGCCAAATCGTTCGCCAGGCGCGCGCCATTTCAAACAAGTATATCGCGCGAATTGCATAATAATTCATGACTCGGCCCTCACTAAGTCAACAAAAATTTCTTCCAGTGAACTTTGCTCTGATCGCAGATCTTTGAAATCGATACCCGCATCGCCCAGGGCTCTCAACAATTCAGCAATCCCCGTGTGTTCGTGCTGCGCATCATACGTATAGGTGAGCTGTAAGCCATCATCAGACAGTATCAGCGGCATATCGGTCAATGATTGTGGTATGTCGGATAAAGGCTGCTGGAGCTGTAAAAACAGCTGTTTGTTTCCGAGACGTTCCATTAGCGTCGCCTTCTCTTCCACCAGCAGAATTTCACCTTTACGGATAACGCCGATACGGTCTGCCATTTCCTCCGCTTCTTCGATGTAGTGAGTGGTTAGTATAATGGTTACACCCTGTTCCCGAAGACCCGAAACCATCTTCCACATATCCCGACGCAATTCAACATCAACGCCTGCGGTCGGTTCATCGAGAAAAAGTATTTTGGGCTCATGGGACAGCGCTTTGGCAATCATGACCCGACGCTTCATACCACCGGACAACTCCATAATACGGTTATTACGCTTGTCCCATAGCGATAAATCACGAAGTACTTTCTCAACGTATTCTGGATTTTTAGGTTTACCGAATAAGCCTCTACTGAAATTAACGGTTGCCCAGACACTTTCGAAGGCATCAGTGGACAATTCCTGAGGAACCAGCCCGATTTTACTTCGCGCTTCACGGAACTGACCGACGATATTGTGACCATCAGCCATAACGTCCCCTTCGGTCGGGTTAATGATGCCGCAGATCACACTGATTAACGTAGTTTTGCCCGCGCCATTGGGCCCCAAGAGGGCAAAAATCTCACCTTCCTCAATATTCAGGTTTATATTCCGTAAAGCCTGAAAGCCCCCTTCATAAGTTTTATGAAGATTTTTCACTGAGATGATAGACACTTTAAGATTCCTTATTCTATTCAATCCGAGCCGGCTCTATACTTAGAGTAGGCGAACTATCTATTTCGAGGTAAATCTATGCCTGCCTTGCTGGCGATGATTCTATTTTTTGCATTGAGTTTACAGACGGTATCCGCAAAGGATTTGATAATCGGAACCAGTTTCTCTATCCCGCCTTATGTTATTCAGGAGTCCAACAATGGTATTCAAATTGATATTATTCGAGAAGCATTTGCTTTAGTTGGGCATAATGTCAGCATTTTTTTCGCATCCAACAAGCGCAGCCTGGACTACTTGCTCAACCGAAAGATTGACGGCATGAACAATATGCCCCCGAACTTTGAGGGCACTTACTATTCTGATGCGATTACCAATTTCACAAATGTGGCTATAGCACTTAAGCACAGAAACATTACAGTCAATAAGATTGAAGACTTGTCCCCTTACCGGATTGTCGCGTTTCAGAACGCATCAAAATACCTCGGCCCGGTGTTTGCCCGCTTCGCACAAGACGAAAACTCGAATTATCTTGAAGTCGTATCCCAACAATCCCAGACCTTTTTATTGTTCAGCCGAAGAACCGATTTCATTGTGATGGAAAAACTCATCTTTCAGTACTATCGTGCACATGGATCCCAACTGCTAGGCCAAAAAGCGACGCGGGAACAGGTAACGTTTTACCCGCTATTTGAACCTTCACCCAGACGGATCGGTTTTCACGACCCCCAGCTGCGGGACCAGTTTAACGCCGGCTTTCGAACGCTGGAAGCAAGCGGACGAATTAAGACCATCATCGAAACGTACTTGAAACCAACAGAGTAATCGAGCAGGCCAGGCGTCAAAAACCAAGCCGATAGTTTTCGATCAACACCTTCAGTTCTTTTATTAACGCTTCACGCTCGGCCACACTCACCCTTGATGCAAAAGGCACCATCACATCACCAAATACAACGGCAAGGTTATGTTCACCACTTTGACTCAAAGCAATATTTAATCTGACGCTTAAACGCTGAGACTTCCATTCCTGTTCCGGCCCGTTTACACCTTTCTGCAAGATCACCGTCACAGGTGTCAGGGTCAAAACTTCCCGAATCGAAATAGCACGCAGCAGTGTGCGCAAGATAAAAAACAGCAAAAGTAATTCAGCACCGGAAAACAGCAGGATAACAGGTGCACCAGACCATAAACTCACCACACCCACAAGCCCGCTCACTGCAGCCAGTGCCAACAGTATTTGCCTGTGTCCACGCCACCCAGCCGAACTGTTGGGTACAACAATCAAGGTAGCGCAAGCATTGTTTTCACCCGGTATGATTTTAACCATAGTGCACCTGATTCAGGTTAGGGCACACCCTACTCTATAATAATGACAGACTGCAGAAATCACAGTCTACCATTGTCTATAGTCAAACCTTCCGGATTTTACAACAACTCAGGCGCGGCGTTTTCGGAACGCGTATAATCCGGCATTACCAAGAGTTTTCGCGAAGGTCATCCACTCACTGAGATTAGGCTTGGGCGCTTTACGTTGCGCCATTCTGGCCATTTGAGCTTCGTACCAGGTAATATCCAGCGTCGCAATTTTGTCGACCAGCTTTACCCCGGTCGTCAACGGTTTGAGATTGATTTTATAAGCCACATTGTTCATCGCCTTTGCCGGCATATCCGGTACAACTGCAAGTGGCCGGGCTAACCCGACAAAATCACAGGCACCAGAAGCCAACGCGTCGTTCATACCTTTAGTACTTCTAAAGCCTCCAGTCACCACCAAAGGGGTATCGATCAGATTGCGCACTTTTTCCGCATAATCTAAAAAGTAAGCTTCTCGCTGTACCGTGCTTTGTTTTCGCTTGTGGCCCACCATGGCGGGGCTTTCGTAGGTTCCACCCGACACTTCGATCAAGTCGATACCGGCTTTCGCCAATTCCACCACAACGGTCATGGATTCCTCTTCGGTAAATCCTCCACGCATGAAATCCGCAGAGTTCAACTTTATGCCAATGGGATAATCAGCACCCACTTCAGCCCGCATGGCTTCGTACACTGCTTTTACAAAGCGCATGCGGTTTTCGAGGCTGCCACCCCATTGATCTGAACGTTGATTGTGTCGTGATGAAAGAAACTGACTGACCAGGTAACCGTGGGCGCCATGAATCTGAACCCCGGTAAACCCGACCTCTTTAGCCAGGCGCGCAGCGGTTGCGAACTTGCCGATAATCCCTTGAATTTCGGATTCCGTCAACGCGCGGGGCTTATTGAACCCAAGCTCCAATCCGTTTTCCAGCTGAATCGCCGAGGGAGCTACTGGCTCTTTGGTCATAAAATTGGGTATCTGCTTACCCGGATGATTGAGCTGCGCCCAAAATTGAGTATTGTGCAAACTGCCTGCGCGAGCCCACTTTTTAAAGGCCTGCAAATCACTGGCCTCATCAAGTACAACATTTTTAGGTTCGCCCAACGCTGTGCGATCGATCATAATATTCCCGGACATCATAATGCCAATACCACCTTCCGCCCAGAGTTTGTATAGATTAGTCAGACCATCGGTAGGGTTGTGCTGCTTGTTCCCCAACTGCTCGCTCATCGCCGATTTGAATGTCCTGTTTTTAATCATCACACTGTTTTTCAGGGTGAAAGCTGTGCTGATATCTACGGATGTTGTCATCGATTACTCCTGATCGCAAATTTAATTAGACCGGTCGTCTACTAATAAGTTATAAAAATAGGTGATATCCTGAGCGGCGAACCGTTCAACATATATCACCTTTTTACTGTTTAGAGTCTACTGCTTTACTGTTTAAAGTCTTACTGCTTCACAAGCAACGTATTAAACGTAACATCTACCAGGCTGCGGGTTCGGTCGACGCAACCTTCAAGCTTCATACGCAGTAAACTGCCTTCCCATAAAGACCAAATTAGCTCCGCTATGGTATCCGCCGGAATATCCTTACGCATATCACCTTCCACCTGAGCCTGCACAACCAATGCAGAAAGTCGCCGCTGCCACAACTGGACACCTTCAATCATCGCCTGCTGGCAAAGACTCAAACTGCCGCCAATTTCTGCTGCAATACTGCCAACCAGACAGCCTTGCTGGCAGCCACTGTTGTCATGCTTATTCAGCATATAAGCATAAAGAAGTTTCAGTTTTTGGGATGCCGGAAAATCTGTCCCCTCAACAAATGCGTCAAACTGGCCTAATACTTGTTGGTTATACTCCCGAATAATGGCTGCCACATAGGCCTCTTTACTCTCAAAGTAATTATAAAAAGAGCCTTTGGGCACTCGCACGGCATCCAGCACTTGTTTAATGCCAGTGCCATGATATCCATGCTCAGAGAGTTGTTTGATACCCTCTTCCAGGAGCGCTTTCTGTGTATGTTCTGATCTTCTCGGTCTTGCCATGGCTAAAAATTATACGACCAGTCGTCTTTTAATGGAAGAAATTTTTTTTAAATTCCCAATGAAGCCAGCAGATCGTCCACTTCATCCTGATCCGTACCGCTCAACTGCCCGGGCTTCAAGTTCGCATTGCTTTCCTTTGCACCACCGAAAATTTCATTGAGCGACATGATGGTCAACATAAACTTCTGATCCGTAATTTGATCCTCTGAATACAGATTCATACACTGGATCAACTCCGACTGCAAAGCATCCCTTACTTTGTTTTGCTGGGTTTCACTCAACCCTTCGACCCGCTCGATCACACGGGATTCAATTCCCTCCATAAGCGACATATGTCGCTCCTTCATATCCTGATATGTTGAATTGATTTTACCCAGCTCGGAACCACAGGAATTAACCATGTTCTTGATTTGTGCGGTACGCTCCTCAACCCGAAGCTCCAGGTTTTCATTTAACTCCCGGATTTCCTCTTCCGCATTTTTTCGGCGGGTGACATCATCCAGAATGACGGCGAAAACAATGTCACCCTGGTGCAATAACTTATAGGTTGAGATCGAAATCCACTTTTGATTACCCTCAAAGTCTACGCGTAATTCAAATTCACCGGTTACCTCTTCATTGGCAGCGAGAAATTCCAGATATCGACATGCCCCGACTTCAGCATCTTCATCATCCATCAAGGACATTCCACCTCGAGGTTGGATGGGATTAAACTCTGCAGAGCTATACTGCTTAAGCTCGGGAATGAGTTCACACAAAGAAAGACCTTCAACTTCACCTTCCTGGCGATTGAAGATTCCACGGATTCCCGGAGACGATGAGAGTATAATGCCATCGCTCTTGATTGTCAGAAGTGCGAAATCCGCTGCCACTAACAAAATATCGACGACATCTGATTTCTTCATAATTTAACTCTTTGCGTTCACTGCTTGCTCTAAGGCAACTGACTTGCGCATCCACTCAGGAAACGCTTCCCTCTATAAACCATAGCAATAGATCAAACAAAAGCAATTTGAGTAATCCCCCCATATGTGAGCGCCACTACAACTAACCAGATAATGTGAAACCTAAACAGGCGAAGCAACACCAAGCCCAGGATAATGACAGCAAAATCCACACGACTCGTCACCGCAGACACAAATACAGGGTCGTAAAGTGCCGTAAGCAATAGCCCGACAACAGCAGCATTGATCGCGGCCACGGAACCTGCAATAAGGGATTGACGAGAAAGCCTGAGCCAATAGTTCTGCAAAACCAGAACCAGTAAAAATCCTGGCAGGAAAATACCAAGTGTTGCGATCAATGCGCCCATTAGGGGACTACTCGGCAGCAACTGTACGCCAAGATATGTTGCAAGTGAAAACATCGGCCCCGGCACCGCTTGTGCGGCGGCATAACCTGAAAGAAATTGATCAGGCGTCAGGGCATCGCCAACCGTTTCCTGCAAGAGAGGCAACACAACATGACCGCCCCCGAAGACCAGACTACCGGCATGGAAAAAATCTGCAAATAACGTAAAAAATGAATGGACTTCAGGAACAAAGAGAACACCAAACCAACCCGCTACAAAGACCAACATTGCTATTTTAGACGTCACTGTGTGAGTGTTCGACTGGATCAATTCAGCCTCGTGGTCATTTGTCTCAGGGCTTTTTTTATCGGAATTACGACGGTGCGCCCCAATGCTCCCCATAATAGCAGCCAGCAATAAGACCAGGACTTGCCATTCGATACCTGGCAGACAGAGCAGTATTATGGCAGTACCGAAAGCAATACACTGATGCAGACGTCGCTGGCAAAAAGCGCCGTACATCGTCAAAACGGCATCAGCAACCACAATTACTGCCAGTAACTTCAAGCCTGCGATAACACCACTATATAAAGGCATCCCCAGAAAATGCTGCCCCAAAGTCGCGAGCAGGAACATCAGCAAAAACGAGGGCAAGGTAAAACCAATAAATGCCGCAACGCCACCCAATAAACCAGCCCGCTCAAGCCCAATCGCGAATCCGACCTGACTGGAGCCTGGGCCTGGCAAAAACTGGCTCAGTGCGACCAGCTTGCCATAATGATCCACGCTTATCCATTTCAGGCGATCGACAAATTCTTTTTGAAAATAACCGATATGTGCCGCAGGCCCACCAAAACTGATTAAACCTAAAACAAAGAAACGCACAAATACAACCAACACCTGCATGATGAGAACAACTCCGGTCAAATCATTTGAACATAGTATGGAAAAGTGAGCTCGAACACCTAGCTCATGATTACGGCTGCGCTCAGGTCGAGCCCGAACCGTAATACTCAGATCTGATGATGACATATTTATGACATCGGGAATGGAAGCATCAATTTAGCGGAATTAAATCAAAACGATCAACATCTACCAAGCCGCGATCAGTAATTTTGAGATGGGGGATAACCGGCAACGGCAAAAATGCCAGCTGTAAAAAAGGCTCAGGGAGCCTACAACCAAGACGACGAACCACATCGCGCAGCGCTTTAAGCTGGTCACTGACACGCTCAAAGGGCTCCAGACTCATCAGGCCGGCAACCGGCAAGGGCAACTCTGCAAGTACCTGCCCCTTCTCAACAGCAACAAATCCGCCACCCAATTCAATCAGGCGGTTTACGGCAACAGCCATATCCTGATCGTCTTGGCCAACTACACACAGATTATGACTATCGTGCCCGACGGAAGATGCAAGGCAGCCGCTGCCAAGACCAAAGCCTTTGACAAAGCCATGACTCATATTGCCGTCCTTGCCATGCCGTTCCAGCACACAGATTTTCAAAATATCCTGAACGGGATCTGCAACCCTTATTTTACTTTCCGGGGATACAAAGGGAACAGTATGCCGGAGGTGTTCCGTGATAATGCTCCCCTCGAGCACACCGATCACCGGGAGCTCGGCAGACTCACAGCGTATTTCAAAGTCACTGGCTCTCACAGGCTTGCGCTTGACACTATTGAGACCGACAACCTTGGGTGCAGAACGGTTGCTAAAACTCTCCGCTGAAATCAGTTTCCCGGCACTGATCACCTGCTTGACCGCACAGGTTTCATAGTCAGAAAGCAACACCAGATCCGCCCTTTTACCGGGCGCAACCAAACCTCTGTCCCGCAGGCCGAAGGCACGGGCCGCAGACCAGGTTGCTGCACGATAGGCATCCGCGGGAGCGATTCCCAATGCGATAGAGCGGCGAATCAAATAATCGACATGTCCTTCTTCGCCTATATCCAGCGGATTTCGATCATCCGTACAAAATCCCATGGCATTGGACGTCAGAGGATTGAGTAACAGTGCCAATTCATCGAGATCCTTGGAGACGGTTCCTTCCCGAATCAGTACATGCATGCCCTTTCGTAACTTCTCTCTCGCCTCGTCACGAGAGGTCGTCTCATGGCAATTACAGATACCGCAAGCCAGATAAGCATTAAGCTCTCGCCCCCTGACGAGCGGCGCATGACCATCAATATGCCAGCCATCAAACGCGGCAAGTTTATCAACCACAACCGGGTCTTTTGCCAATAAACCAGGGTAGTTCATCATTTCGGCAAGCCCGATGACCTTTTCGTGATCACGCAAAGCAACAAGATCATCGGCTTTTAACTCTGCCCCAGCCGTTTCCAGGTGGGTTGAAGGCACACAGGAAGAGAGCTGTACCCGAAGATCCAATATCGTTTGTTTCGCACACGTCAAGAAATACTCAATACCTTCACGCCCCAGCACATTGGCTATTTCATGGGGATCGCAAATGGCGGTTGTGGTTCCTTTAGGCAAGACACACCGGTCAAACTCCAATGGTGTCACCAAGCTGGACTCACAATGAACATGGGTGTCAATGAAACCGGGCACCACAGTCAATCCTGTGCCATCAATTTCCCGGGTTCCAGTATATGACTCGCAGGTGCCCACAATTCTGTCGCCACAAATCGCGATATCCCCGCCTATAAGTTCTCCATTAATAACGTCCAGAAAACGGGTGTTCCGAATGACCAGATCCGCCGCAACCCGCCCTAATGCCTGATCGATGTATTGGCCCATTTGCTGGCGTTTTTCAGTTCGTTGATCAGTCATTCTCCACCTCCTGAGCAAAGTCTACTTCAATTCCTGTACTTGCTATGTCCTGTACTTGCTATGCCCTGTACTCGGAATTTCTGAGACTTACCTGTATTAAGACTTAAGACAAATAGTCCTTCAATATCGATATTAGCGTATCACACTCTTTATCTGTTCCAATCGTGATACGTAAAAACTGGTCTATTCGATCTTTTTCAAAGTAACGCACAATAACCGATTGTGATCGCAGGTGTTGGCTGATTTCCCGAGCATCGCGCACACGGTGTCGGGCAAACACAAAATTGGCACTGGACGGTAAGACTTCGAAATCCAGCAATGACAATTCTCGCGTAAGGTTGTCGCGAGTCGAAATAATCCTTTGACAAGTACTTTCAAAGTACGCTTCATCCGCAAGAGATGCTACCGCTGCCTGCTGTGCCAAACGATCCACCGGATAAGAATTAAAACTGTTCTTCACCCGCTCCAGGGCATCAACAAGTTCTGCAGAGCCCAGTGCGAAACCGATTCGCAGCGCAGCCAGGGAGCGTGACTTCGAGAACGTCTGGACGACCAGCAAATTGGGGTAGGACGGTAACAGCGAAACAGCAGATGCAGCACCAAAATCGACATAGGCTTCGTCAACGACAACAACCGAATCCGGGTTTGCTTTCAATATGGCTTCTATTTGCTCCAACGCCATTGCTGTACCGGTGGGCGCATTTGGATTTGGAAAAATAATGCCACCATTTTCGATCCCGTAATCATCGGGGTTGATTGTAAACCTATCAGTTAGAGGCACTTTCCGGTATTGAACGTCGTATAACTGACAATAAACCGGATAAAAGCTGTAGGTAATATCTGGAAACAACAACGGTTTATCGTGTTTCAGTAACGCCTGAAAAGCATGCGCCAAAACTTCATCCGAGCCGTTCCCGACAAATACCTGCTCTGGCTGAACACCGTAGTATTGCGCCAATGCAACTTTCATATTGTCTGAGTTCGGATCAGGATAAAGACGGAGATCATTATTGGTATGCGCCTGAATTGCCTCAAGCACACTGGGCGCAGGTCCATAGGGGTTTTCGTTGGTATTCAATTTGATTAAATTGCTGATTTTCGGTTGCTCACCAGGCACATAAGGTTCCAGAGACTGAACCAGTTTGCTCCAATAACGACTCATATTACGTTTTCCAATTAAAAACAGACGATTTCGTAGGTATGCGGAAATGTTAAGGTAAACCAGGCCGGTTTAAAATGGGGGGACAAAAATAAAGCAGAAGAGATTGGCACACTTACCAGGACAGGTCGAATTCTACAACCAAGCCGCGACTCCGGGCACACTTTGGCGGGATATCGCGGCTTGATGCATTTTTATCTCATATCCATGCAGCTGGCATAGTAGGTAACCGTACCTGGCCAGTCAGAGAAGATACCTTTAACACCAACTTGCTTGGCCAGCACATCGAGAACAGTCATGGTATCGCCATCATTATTGATTTGTTCAGCAATACTCTGATGATACCAGCCACCACCTTGCGCCAAAGGGCCATCACGTTCAAGTGTCCAGGTAATAATTTCCAGACCCGCAGCCTTTGCCAGCGTAGCATACTCTGAAGGCACAATTCGCTCATCAGCATCAAGGGTCAACAACGCATACATGGGGGGAGCAACAATCTTGACACCTTGCGCCGCCAACTCTTCAAAATCCGCCAATGATGGTGTGAATGAAGGATCATTGTAAACTCGGTCATCCAGGTAAACGCCCTGTTGACCAAAAGCAGGTTCCTGCTGAATCCAGTACAATACGTCTTGCAGATTGAAAGACTGGGCGTATACATTCTCCGGATCTACTCCAGCTGCTTTATATTCATCAATCATTTGCTGGGCATAATCCTCCTGGGTGTAATCACCTTCAAAAGGCATCTCTACACTCGGAGATTTAAGCTCCGGCGTCATTTTTACATCCAAGGATTTGAACAGCTCGATACTTTCAGCGTGAGTCATCAATGTGCCACAAGCAGAATACAAATCAGTGCGCCAATCTGCGGTTCCCTTCATGTACTGCTCAACAGTGGTGGCAGTCGCATCGCTTGCATCCATTTTTCCACACAAAGATTTAAACTCAGCCAAAGTGATATCGCTGGTACAGCATTGCGCCGTAGCAGCAGTTCCAGAGGCTGCGTCAGCAGGGCTGAATGGGGTCGAACACTTTTCTGCCAGCTCTGGCTTGGCCAAAATGTTGGTCGTTGTATGTAAATCACATTGCGAGTGACGACAAACCAATTGACGATCTGCAGTGAACGTGACATCGCACTCAACGATTCCCGCCCCCATTTTTGCTGCAGCAACATAGGATTCACGGGTGTGCTCAGGGAACTGCATTGGCGCACCACGGTGACCAATCGAGAAATCAGTTTTGACAAAAGGACCGTTTTCACAGGATTGCAAAGCGGTTTTAAGCTCTCCTTCATCCATATCCTCTACAAGAAAGAAAGGTCTGGGCCCAACCTGAAATCCACTTTCAGCGTTCACAGCCGCTGAGTTATTGTCATCATCGTCATCACAGGCGGTGAGTATTAAAGAACTCAATATAACTAGAAATAAGGAAAATATACGAGGCATAACTGTCTTCCATCTACTTTAATAATAGGAATCCTGAGAAATACACCACTCCAGGCGAACTGGAAATGGCAGGCGATGAGAGTAATCACTATTTATTACTGACAGGTTCCAGATAAATGACAGTTGGTATAAAAAAATAAAACAACAACAATTCCTGTATTGAATCGCCCAAAACTGTACACCAATCACCCAATTGAAATAATTTGCACCGCTGGGAGAGACTCACTTCACGAAAATATTAAAGATTTTTCACTTTTTCTCAAAATAATGCGGGAAATTTTCCCTCTTTTTGTTTAAACTTGTCCGTATGAAAGAGACAAGCACCCCCATTAAAGAACCGTCAAAAGCATTTATCAAAGCGTTGCATCATTTGTTGCGACCTCTGGTACGTTTGCTTTTGCATTTTCAAATTACCTATCCATCACTAGGTAATATTTTGAAGCAACTCTACGTTGACGTTGCTGAGCGTGATTTTAAATTGGAAGGCAAAGCACAAACTGACAGCCGGATCAGTTTGTTGACCGGTATCCATCGAAAAGATGTGAAACGACTGAGAGAAGTATCGGAAGAAGCTTATGTTCCCTCGGCGACAGCCTCTTTGGGATCACAGATCATAGCCCGCTGGTTATCCGATCCTGCGTACCTGAACGCCGAAGGGCTGCCCATTGCCCTACCCAAATCCGGGGACAAAGGCCTGTCATTCGATCAACTTGTAAAAGAGGTCGCAAAACAGGATATTCGTTCCCGAGCCGTTCTGGACGAGTGGGTTCGACTCGGCGTTGCAAAAATGGATGACAAAGATCATGTTGTATTGAATAATGACGCTTTCGTACCCAAACACGGTTTCGACGATAAGGCCTTCTTCTTCGGCAAGCACTTGCATGATCATATTAGTGCCAGTGCACACAACTTGACGAATGGAGAACCCCCTCAGTTTGATCGTGGCGTGTTTTATAACAACTTGACCACAGAATCGATTGAAACATTACGAGAGCTCATTGAAGTTCAGGCAACAGCATTACTTGTATCGGTTAACAAAGAGGCAAAAGCCTTGCAGATTGATGATAGAGGCAAAGAAGGAGCCAACCAACGCTTTAATCTCGGCGCTTACTTCTGGGTTGAAGAGCAGGCCCCTAAAAAAGACGTTGAAGGCAAAAAGGAGGCTGATGATGAAAAATAGCCTACTCAAATTAATACTGACATTGAGCGCCTGGGCACTGGTAAGTGGCGCTTCATTGATCGATTTTGATGAACCTGAGGAAGGTGGAATCGGTGGCACAGGTATTCAACACAACACTCCGGACGAAGTGTTTGAACCACCCGAAGTGATTGACAGCTTCGAGGTTCCAGAAGTGGACATCAACACACCGGACCTGACCCCACCAGAAATAGATGTTCCCGAAGTCACAGAACCGGTAGGTGACTAAAACAGTCATTAGCCGCACTCTGAAACAAAAGCCGTCTTGTTCATACAGACGGCTTTTTTATTGCAAACGAAATTTTTATCTATCTCCAAACTCTAGAGCTTGAACGAGTAACTAAAATCAACGCCAAACAAATAATCTGCACTCCCCTCCTTCAATCCACCAGATGCATATACAGTGGAAGAAAACGATGAATCCCATTTAACCGTGCTGGTCATCAGCACATCCAATCGATCATGTCCTGTAGAAGTTGAACTCTCACGACCGCTGACTTGTGCACCCACCCGGACTTGAGGATTAACCGGAACATCAACCCCCAGAGTTGCGCCAAAACCATTATCAAGTTTTCGGTCATCCGGATTCCCGCGAATGGTGTATTTTACACGTACATATGGGCGCCAGGTTTCATTTAGCCACATCAGCATAAAACGAGGCTCCAGATCCGCTTCGCCAGTTCCCAATCCTTTGTCACGCTCACCAGTAGGCAGTTTTATCCGTATACCGGAACTCCAATACCATCTTGATGCAGCTGGACGGGATACGCTCTCGTGCTCAATCGTAACGGACGTATCACCGAAACCATAGACGTCTTTAATTCGAAACTGCGAGCCATTCCCAAGATCAGCATCTTCCAATGTGCCAGGCCCCTTTAAATGAACGTATGAGCCACTCAATTTCAGTTTCCACGGCCAGGCACGATATTGTGCACTGACGGGAATCCCCTGAATCTGCGTATCCGAAGATAAACCGTAATCTCCTTGACTCGAATAACCCCCCGCACTGAATTTAAGAGTTGGCGAAGCTAAAACCGACCCCGCCATTGTAATACCGAGGAAAACAAAAACGTTTTTCAGCGTCATACCCAAATCAAACATTCCCTTATTGCAGACTACCCGAAACGGGCAGTTTTCAAAAACCACAAAGCTTACCAGATCATAAAGAATCTAGCACCCAAACTTGACGTGGAACTTTTTCCCACATATAGTTAGATACAGATTTCCTTCACCGCCCGAAAGAGAAAGAAAGGATTTCAACCGGTCACGGAACACCACTATAGAGCGAACTTGAACATGACTAATACCAACTCTTCAACGTTTATTCCATTAGCATTTCTCGCGATATGTCTTGTATTGCTCTCGATTCTTTCGATGGAAGAAACAAGCTATCTGGCCAACAATCCGTCATCAGACACGACAGACAATACACTGTCCGGAGCCAAGGCCAATGCGACTACATTGATTTCTGATTTAATGCAAATCGACGACCTGTACACCTACGATACTGATCGCTCAATCAACCCCTTCAAATCGACTCCCCATCAAAATATCGCCACTCATCAGCGAGACGATAAAGCTACGGATCTAAAAAATAAGGATCAGGAAGAGGGAGCCGATATGATAAGTGAAGCCGAACAAATTGCATGCGTCGCATGCGCGAGCTAAGGCATAATATGAATGGGTAATAAGGGGCAAGCAGTCATTAACCGGAATACAGGAAGCCCCCCCTGATTGCCTACCCTGATCGTATATATTGCCGTCAATCGCTAAGCCCACTCACTTAGCGCGATAGATAATACCCGGATTACAATGCATCATTTCATAATGCTCAGGGAGATTATTTAGCGATTCTGACGCACCTAATATTAAATACCCGCCCGGCTTGAGTGCCTGATGCATTCTGGAAAGGATATCTTTCTTTAAATCGGCGGAAAAATAAATAAGGACATTTCGGCAGAAAATGATATCGAACCGTCCGAGCGCAGTATAACGTTCAAGCAAGTTCAATTCACGAAAATCGATCACCCGCTTGAGATCAGGGTTAACCTGAAACGAGCCATCTTTACTCTTCGCAAAATAGCGATCCTGACGCTCTTTGGACAATCCCCGGCCAATTGCCAACATCTCGTAAACACCTGAACGTGCCGCTTCCAGCACACGTTTTGAGATATCCGTGGCGACCAGACTAACCCCCCCCTTAAGTTGACCGGGATTCAAACGCTTATACTCATCTGCCAGCATCGCAATGGAGTACGGTTCCTGACCAGTGGAACAGGCTGCAGACCAGATGCGGACAGGCTGCGTTCCCAATTTCGGCGCCAGCTCGGGAAAAAGTTTTTCCTGGAGTATCCGGAAAGGATGCGTATCACGAAACCAAAGGGTTTCATTTGTCGTCATCGCATCGATGACGCCTTGCCTCAGATCGCCGTAACTAAAACGCTTCAAGCGCTCGGTCAATGCACCAAGACGGTCAATCTCATGCTCTTGCATAATTTTGCGTAGTCGGCTTTTGACCAGATATTGCTTGTTATCACCAAGCAAAATACCACAAGCGCTCTCTAAAAAGTGTTTAAATTCATCATATTCTGCCTGTGTTGGATCCTGGCCTGCTCTCATGCGTTTATTTCCGACTCCATGCAAAGCTATTATCAAGAACGTGCATCGATAACTTCCATAACTCTTTCTGCCAGCTCATCGGGACTAAACTTTGCCATAAAATCATTTGCCCCTACCTTTTCAACCATCGCCCGGTTGAAAACCCCGCTCAAAGAGGTATGTAGCATGATGTACAAATCCTTGAGTTTCGGATCATTTTTGCACAACGTTGTAAGCGTGTAACCGTCCATTTCCGGCATTTCCACGTCCGAAATCATCAGGGCAATCACATCTGCAACATTGTCTACCGTTTGTGCAAGTTCTCGCAAATAGTCGTAGGCCTGTTTACCGTCGTTTTTAGTGACGGCTTCAAGACCAACAGCATTCATACAGTTTTGAATTTGTTTGCGGGCAACTGTTGAATCGTCAACGATCAGGATCTTTTTCTCTCTCAGCGCACCGTTGTTTACTTTGTCGAGAACAGTTTCACTTATATTATCATCAGAAGGTGCAACCTCAGCCAGTATCTTTTCGACATCAATAATCTCAACCAGATGATTATCAAGCTGGGTGACCGCGGTAAGATAATTTTCCTTCCCGGCACCTTTGGGCGGTGGATGAATCGCCTCCCAGTTCAAGTTGACAATTCGCTCCACTCCTTTCACCAGGAACCCCTGAGTTTTGCGATTATACTCAGTAATAATTACAAAACAGTTTTTAATGTCGTCTTCATCAATGGCCCGCTGACCGGTTGCCATTCCCATATCCAGGATTGGAATGGTTCCACCACGAATATGAGCAACCCCTCGGACGACAGGGTGTCGCTGCGGGATCATTGTTAGTTTTGGGCACTGCAATACTTCTTTCACTTTAAAAACGTTAATGCCGTAAATTTGCTGCCCAACCAGACGAAAAAGCAGCAGCTCGAGCCTGTTTTGCCCGACCAATTGCGTTCGCTGATTTACACTGTCTAACACACCAGCCATAAACTAGACCTCTTATGCCAAATGGCGAGCGTCCCTGAAGGCATCGCATTATCAGCCCGACCAAAAGGAACCACTTGAAACTATCCACCACACTTTATCTGGCCAATTTTGATAAACCCGACTTTATCCAAACTTTAGTAAAGCAGGCACATCGCTTGCAATCATTCAGAAAGACTGCCTTTTTAACCGTATCCGCCAACTAATTGACGCTTTTAATAGGTAATTGGCGATCGTGGCGGAACATTATGTCAATAAATTCACACTATCACTTATCAAGAATAGGCCAAAAAATGAGAGTTCGCTTGCTAAATCAACCGATGGTCACAATTTTTTTGCTGGCCATATTCTATTCACAAGCAGCATCTGCAACCCCTCAGCAACTTCGCATTCTTGAAACAGCCAATCAGTTTGTAAAACAAGATCTGGAGCGATTGGTAAAAGAGGAGAAAATCAGCCGCTTCGAACTGGAAAGCGGCAAACTTGATCCTCGTTTAACGCTTGCGGCCTGCAGCTCGGGAAAATTGGAAGCAAATTGGCTAAGCGACCCACTTAAAAGCACACGGAATACGGTCAAGGTAACCTGCAATAATCTCTGGAGTGTTATCGTCACGGCAAATATTAATGTTTACCGGTACGTCGTAGTGGTGAGCGCGACTCTGGATCGCAACACAACCATCACCACGGAGAATGTCGAACTGGAAGAAGTTCCACTACGCTCGACCCGGTACGGCTACTATCTCAGCACCTCTGAGGTTGTAGGTCAGAAAGCTTTACGCTTTAGCTCGCCTGGCACCGTGGTCACACCAAGAATGTTAAAACCTGCCGATCTGGTTGAAAAGGGTGACAATGTGGTTATCGTGGCGAAATCAGATATACTTAGTGTGAAAATGTTAGGAACAGCTCTCTCGAAGGGCCAACAGGGTGAGCAAATACTTGTGCGCAATTCAAGTTCACAACGAGTGGTCAAAGCGTGGGTTACTGCACCAGGCCGTGTTGAAATCCCCTTTTAGCCTGGTAAACACCATAGTCATGGGCATCCGCTAAGTTAAATCAAACTAAAGTGCGCGATTGACTGAAAAATTTTACTAACCCGAATATTTCATAAAAAGAGGCAAACCTTTCTTAACCCACTGATATAATGGGTATTTCGCAAAAAATGCTTCGTAAGAAACTAAGAAAGGTCGCCCATGTCAGATTCTACCCCAACTCAACTTCGTTTTCCTCCTTCCGCAGGCTTTACTGTGCGCGCAGATTTCGATGGCGGAGCCATGTCATCCGATTTTGGTGCTATGCTATTACGCGGCGTTGACCACCAGGTCGGACTGATTAATCGGCTGACGGCAGCTATCAAAGATCAGCGTCACCCCTCTTACATCGATCACGATTTAGCTGACTTATTGGCACAACGCATTTACCAGATTGGGTGCGGCTACCACGACGGCAATGATTGCAATAGCCTACGTCATGATCCCTTGTTCAAGCTTGCCATCAATCGAAAACCCGTGGAAGTCAGCGAAGCATTAGCCAGTGCGCCGACACTCTCTCGTCTTGAAAACGCGGTGACTGCCCGTGACATTTACCGCATTGCCCAGGCCTTTGTTGAACAGTTTATCGCGAGTTATGCCAGCACTCCGGCAATCATTGTATTGGACATGGATCACTCCGAAGATCAAACTCATGGCCAACAGGAATTCTCGTTTTATAATCATCATTATCGGAGCCATTGCTACTTACCGCTGTTTTTGTTTGAAGGCTTATCAGGCAAATTCATTACCGCTGTGTTACGCCCCGGTAAACGTCCCAAGGGGGCCGAAAACGCAATGATTATTAAACGGGTGGTGAAACTGCTTCGCCAACACTGGCCGGAAACTCATATCGTGCTTCGCGGCGACGGTCACTTCTCCAATCCGGAATTGATGCAATTGGCACTGGACGATCCACATACCGACTTCATCTTTGGCCTCACCGGTAATCAGGTGCTCAAACGATTGGCCAGTCCTCACCTTGAAAACACGCGAAAACTTCATGAAACGCGATGCCACAATGCTCTCCTGTTCGATCGGGAACGACCTCAAAGCACCCGGACTTATCATGAACTCGATTATGCCGCCGGCACCTGGCCTCAATCGTTCCGAACCATTCTCAAAGCGGAAATCATGGATTTAGGCGAGAATCCCCGATTTGTAGTGACCTCTCTCACCAATACCACTCCCACTATACTTTACAAGGATCTGTATTGTGCGCGAGGTCAGGATGAAAATTATATTAAAATGATGAAAAACGACCTGGCCAGCGACCGGACTTCTGATCACTCATTTCTGGCTAACCATTTGCGATTGTTTTTCTCGTGTGCCGCCTATGTACTTCACCAAGTAATCCGAACTGAACTGTTGGCCAATACAGAACTGGCTACTGCTCAACCCTCCACGATCATTACCAAACTCTTTAAGATCGCTGTCCGAGTCGTACAGTATAAAGACCGTATCAAACTCCAATTGCCGAGCTGCTACCCCTTTAAATCGATACTGCACAACATCACCGAACTATTGTATTGCGCCAAACCACCACCCGCTTTAAACCAGACGTGCTGATAAAACAATAAGCCAACAACGAAGCATCACCTCATTAAGAGGAGGGGTAGTTTTGTCTGTACACCTTTGAATGGTTAATAAATGAGCAGCCAAATCGGCCCAGATAGTAAAATTTCACAATATGATCCGGAAAATCAACCATTGAAGGAGTTGTGACCTGTTTAGATACCAGTCAAACAATAGTGATGTTGTTTTGCTTGAAGCATTTATGAAACATTCGGGCTAAAGTATTTGGCTAGCAAGCCGATACCCAAGAATATAGCAGGTTTCTAATACAGGTACAGTCTAATGGTCATTGATTTTAATGGCGTCAATCCTAACCAGCAAGCAGCTCAGCGGGCCAGGAATGAGACGCAAGCCAAAGATGCAGCACAGTCGCCAGCGAGCACACCACCAGCCCAGGCTAATCGTGGCGAGACAGTTAGCGTCAGCAATAATGCCAAGAGCCTTCAGCAACTTGAAGAGTCAGTAAAACAACTACCTGATGTCGACAGTGAAAAGGTGGCAAAACTCAAGGCAGCCGTTGAAGACGGAAGCTACTCAGTAAATGCAGATAAATTGGCACAAAAAATGCTGGAGTTTGAGTCAGACACTTTCTAAAAAGGTTTGACTCATGACTTTATCCATTGATGCCCTGTCCCAGTATCTCAGAAACGATGTTCAAAACCTCAGTACTCTCGAAACCATTCTA
The DNA here is from genome assembly GCF_002162375.1 of Oleiphilus messinensis. Lineage (GTDB taxonomy): Bacteria > Pseudomonadota > Gammaproteobacteria > Pseudomonadales > Oleiphilaceae > Oleiphilus > Oleiphilus messinensis. The sequence goes on from NZ_CP021425.1 coordinate 3,865,306, forward strand.
ATTGAAGAACAAGACGCTCTGCGTTCGCGAAATATTCAATCTCTACAAGACGTGGTCAAACGTAAAACTGATACCCTGTCCCTGATTGAGGCCAGCTCAAAGGCCAAAACCAAACTGTTCGAAAAACTCAATACCCCTATCACACCTAAGCGGATGGCTGCATTGATTCGTGCGAGCCGACGTAAGGATCTGATTGATCTATGGGAAGATGCAGAGCAGAGAATGCAAAACTGCAAACACATCAATCAGGTAAATGGCAAGGTCATGGAACACTCTCGCAGACGAGTCGCCAAGCTGATGGACATATTCAGGGGACAATCACAGCAATCGGGAATCTACACCGCGCAAGGAAAACAACAACACAGTGGAGCCGGTGGCTATACTCTGGCCAAAGCCTAGAGCCTGTTAACGGCCAACAAAAAAAGCCGCTAAAGCGGCTTTTCAGGTACCAGAACATTCATAACTTGAACATGTGATTATCTTAAACGAATGGTCATGGAAGTATTTGCAAAGTTAATATCGGAAATGTAAATATTTCCCATTGAAGCAGCGCCATCTGCCGCGCCCAGAGGCTTGATATCCGTCATGGAAATACGATCAATATGACTCGGCATGGCAATATTAACGCTACCATCTGAATTCAGAGAAAACGGTGCCGTTGCGGTGTCATACACGACACCTTCTATTTTTGTATTGGAGTCAAGAAAGTTTGTCATAGGTGCGGCCAAATGAGCTAACAACGCCACCTGCGGAACCGCATCACCTTCTTCGGGCACTATTTCACCATTCTCGCTGTTTTTAACCCGTTCCACGATATCTGTGAGCTGTCCAATATCTTCAACCAACCCCTTTGCCGTCACTGACGCCATTTCACTATCATCGAGAGGCTTCAAACCGGACAGACCTGCAAGACCCTTCACTTGTGATGACTGAGTTGGTATCACTGCCGCTCCAGCACTACCCGCCGCAAAAGCCACCATTGGCTGCAAAGGCGCCACCGCCATCGCAACAAATGCTGCAGCGTAGCGATAACGTTTCTGGTGCTTCAGTGTGCGCTCAAGCTCTCGCTCACAAATCCACCCTTGAGCAATCAGTACTTCACCCAACCGCGCGCCCGATGCAGCCTGCTCGACCAGTGCGGCATCCAACTGAGCCTCGGAGATATATCCCCGGTTTACCAAGAGTCGACCTAATCGAGACTTATCTATCTGTTTTTTTGAAGTCAGCATCTTATTTCTCCAGGGTTATATTCTTTTTAATTTATTTCTTTGAAGCTGTTTTAATTCTGCTGTGTTTATTCCTTACATCGCAATAATGGTCAGTTAAGGTTTTTTTGTATACTGCATTATTATTAAGTTTGGTTAAAAAATGTTAAATGGCAACCCGATTGATCGAAATCAATTTCCAGGTATATTTAATAACATTTTACTTATTCCCGGATTTCCAGATTTTCAACATTGATGCTCACCAACTAAATTCCACTGTGCAGCACTACAATTAACGTTATAATTCGAACCGTAATTGCCAGCAAATCCACTCGTGGTGTACTAAACAACACAACCCACCTTAAAAAAGGAGCTTTCATGTTAAGCGCGTTGGACGTCAACATAAAACAGTATTTTCGGACATTAACCTTAAGTTTTGTATGTTTAATCACCGCATTGGTTACACCCCAGGGTTTTGCAACAGAAACCAACAAAGCGAATCCCACAGTTACATTAACAACGGATATGGGCAACATTGTTATCGAATTGTATCCGGATGCTGCCCCTATCTCGGTCAGGAATTTTCTCAACTATGTCCGTTCCGGGTACTATGAAAATACGCTGTTTCATCGAGTCATTCCCAACTTCATGATTCAGGCGGGTGGGTTTAATGAACAAATGCAACGCAAGGAAACTGACGCTCCGATTCAGAATGAGGCAAACAATGGCCTGAAAAATCAACGCGGCACCATCGCAATGGCTCGGACAAACCAGGTACACTCAGCCACATCCCAATTTTTTATCAATGTTGTTGATAACAATTATCTGAATCATAGCCCGAGCAGTTTTGGTTACGCCGTATTTGGGCGTGTCATTGAAGGCATGGAAATCGCAGACAATATCAGTAAAGTCTCTACGGGATATTACCAAGGTATGCAGAATGTTCCTGTTACCCCAATCAAGATAACCAAAGCCACAATCAAATCACCGTAATATAGATCCGCAACTTATGTCCAAAGTCAGAGCCGCTCCATGCTGTGTTGAATCCGCTGATATCAACTGGAACGATGCACAGACACCAGAATCAAATACCTTCGGCGATGTTTATTTTTCCAGAGATGATGGCAAAGCAGAGTCTGAATACGTATTTTTACAACAAAATAATCTCAGCGAACGCTGGCAAGAACTCAAAGAACAGAACATCCCCTTTTCATTCACGATCGTTGAGACCGGTTTTGGAACCGGGCTCAACTTCCTGAACGCAATCGCACTTTGGCGCAATTTCGATTTTGCGCCAAATCAACAACTCCACTTTGTCTCTGCCGAAAAATACCCTATCCGAAAAGCAGACCTCGCACGAGCCCTGCTCACCCGTTGGCCAGAATTACAAGATGACGTTGAGCGCTTACTTTCCATATATCCGCCCTCCCTGAGAGGTGTTCACCGCCGTGAATTTGCAACCAATATCAATTTGACGCTGGTTTTTGAAGATGCATTTATCGGGTTTAACAACCTTCAATTTACCGCAGATGCCTGGTTTTTGGATGGCTTTGCGCCCAGCAAGAATCCTGAACTCTGGCAAACTGACTTGCTTGGAACCCTGGGCTGCAAAAGTAAACATGGCACCACGTTCAGTACTTTTAGTGCCGTAGGGGTAATCAGACGGTCGCTGATCCAAAACGGTTTTAGGGTCGAAAAAGTGAAAGGGTTTGGCCGAAAACGGGAAATGCTCGGGGGCATTTTTGAGCGGCCACAGCTACAAGCTGAAAAACTGGATCAGATCGAGAACTTGCCGGAACCACCAAGAAGGGTTAAACCGAAGCAAGCACCTTGGTTTGTGGATGCCGAAAGCAACCACCCGCCGTCCAATCTTCAGACTACCCCACCCAACATCGCAATCATCGGTGCAGGTCTCGCAGGTTGCTTCACAGCTCGAGCCTTACATCGAAGGGGGGCAAGTACAACAGTATTCGATCAACATGCTTCTCCAGGACAGGAGGCGAGTGGCAATCCTCAGGGAATACTGTATACAAAGCCGGGTGCCACCTATACACCGAGCACTCAATTTGGACTGCTCTCACTGACTTACGCACAACATATTCTCGCCGAACTTGCCGCTTTTTTACCACAAATCTGGCACCCCACGGGCGTCCTGCAGCTCGCGTACCAGGAAAAAGAGAAAGTACAGCAGCAGAAACTCATTACGCAAAATAACTACCCGAACCAACTATTACATCCCGTTTCGCCGGAAGAAGCCTCAATCATAGCAGGTATTGACATACCACATTCCGGCATTTTCTACCCGGAGTCGGGCTGGGTTCGCCCCGCAGAACTTTGCAAGGCCCTACTTACCGACCCGATAGTGTTCATCGGTAACGATCGGGTTGTTGACATCTCGAACGAGAGTAACGACCTTTGGACACTTACCACCGCATCCGGAACTCGGCATTCTGGATTTACGCACGTAGTTATCGCCAATTCCAGTAGCGCGAAACAATTCCGCGAAACAAGCCATCTCCCCTTAAAACCTATTCGTGGCCAAACCAGCCTCACGCCAAGCACGCCCTATTCCGGCCAGCTCAAAACAGCGGTCTGCGCCAAAGGCTATATAGCCCCCGCTTTTGATGGTCAACATTGCTTTGGTGCAACGTTTACATTAAACGAAAATAGTACCGAATTACTCACCGAGGATAATAAAGAGAACATCGAAAACCTCCGGTTTATTTCCGATCAACTCGCCAACAGCATCGCTGAGGAAAACTCTCAATCCGGGGATAGAAACCGGCAGCTTAATACTGAGCAGGTAGCTATGGGTAAGGTCGGATTCCGCTGTACAACACCGGATTATTTACCGATAGTCGGGCCCTGCCCGGACTCAGAGGATACACTGGTACGTTTTTCGGCGCTCAAGCAAAATGCATTGTATCAATTCGATTCTACCGGTAAATATCACAAAGGTGTTTACGTTAACGTGGGTCATGGGTCCAAGGGATTGTCCACAACCCCTTTGGCAGGTGAAATGATTGCCAGTCACATTTTTGGTGAGCCAAGCCCAATCTCAGTGAACCTGCAAGAAGCACTTCACCCGGTTCGATTCTTGATTAGAAGCCTGATAAAAAGTAAATTGTAAATATGATCGACAAAGTTCATTAATCCGCAACGACAGCATCGCGTTCCACACCATGTTCTACGTGCATAATATCGATTTGGGAAGAGTCCATCCCCTGCAAAGAAATGACCCCCGGATACAGTCGGTATCCGAGGTGGCCAACCTTAATGCAGCGCAAAACATCCATAGTGACTCGGAGAATAAACTTGATTCTGAGCAGCCACATGAAGAACACAGGCATTCTGATTCACACCGAATTTACACGGAGAATTCAAATGACTGGCTCGCAAAAGACATTATGTCACATACATTGGTAACGGTACCTGGCTCGAACCGAATTGCCGCGACACTGGAACTGATGAATCAACACGAAATTCACCATATCATCGTGACAGATTTGAGCCAGGCTTTATTTGGAATTATCAGTAAAGAGAAAATCTATGAACAACAAAAGTCGGCCTCCCTGCAAACATCTCAACAAGAATCACGCAATCCACTGGATTTGATGGAAAACCTGAACTACGGTGACATATTTTCCACTGCCCCTGAAACACCTGCCGGCCAGGTAGCACGCTTTATGCTTGAATATGATCTCAGCAGTATGGCTGTAGTCGAAAACAAAAATTTGGTAGGCATTATTACATTGCGGGATTTTTTGAGACTGTCTGTTAAGACACATCTCAACGGATTCTTGAAAACGGATACTACCGCATAACGTCCCCAACCACCGCTACACGCCCCCTTGATTATCTCGTCTTTACAAACATTTCGCTTGGCACGCTCTTCGTTGGAAAATAAAATTAAAGATCGCCTGAGCTGCCAATAGAAAGCTCAAACGATCCTCTCAGCCGGACGCTCCAGCTGTGTTGCTTTGTATAACCGGGGGTCAGCTAGTCTGTCAAACGTTCGCCATTGGTTGTAAACAACGAGACCATAGAGCGGTCACCGGACTTCCACAAGGCAAATATTTTATTGGAGTTGAGTTCGAGCTCCAATATCTGATCATCTTCCGGGGTACCAAACTGAAGTTTCCAGTCGAAAATTTGCTCCTCATCCAGAAAAGACTGAGCCATTAGTATCGCATCGAGACCACCACTGGAAGTCATACCTTCTTCCAATACACCTTCTGTATAACCGCCCAGCAATTTCTGCTCAGAGTTGTTAATCACCACATTAAGAGATTGTTTTAAAGGGGCATTAAATTGATACAGATTTCGAGGATTGAAGGACTCCAATTCAGTAGACAAAATATCATACGAAGCAAGCCCTTCTGTGTCACCAAGATCTTCAATTTCATAGGCCGGAGTTTCAAAACTACCAGAATAAACAATAAACGGCGTTCGGCCCGACATCGCCAACAGGTCATCATCCATGGTTGAACCATACTGACGCAACTGCTCAGTTTCACCGGTAGAGCGGTCCAGTTTGGCCAAGGCAATATCTTTACCACCATAAACTTCTTCTACTTCACCAAATGTTTCGAAGCCGATATTGACATCTGATCCCAAATCAACCAACTCCTTCAGGTTTTCATCCGCAGGCGTACCCACTAATGTACCCCAGGCTTCTGTAAGTTCATCGTTTGATAGATCAAGGCGTGATACAAATGCATCCATGGCACCTGCATTTGTACTTGTTGTAACCACTGTTTCCGCCTGGGATTGGAAGGATGCCCAATTCCCATCAGTATTACCGGCAACAAAGAACGATGTTGAATTACTGGAAATTGCTTTCAGAACGTCGTCGCCATCGCCACCAATATACAACTCACTCTTCGGTGAAAAGACAGTTTCATTGGAAACTCTGGAGAATACCCGCAAATAGCCATCCAAACCGCCAAGGTTCCCTGGACGACTCATACCGACCACAAAACCAATTAACGAATCATTATCATTGATCTCATCATTGGCGCCACCAGGATTTGCAGTACGGTAGGTTGCAATCGATGTAGCAGGCAATGCGCCAAATGACGGGTCGGAAACGACAACTTCAGCGCCAATTGGCTGCCCAAAACGATCAAATATTTGCACAAAATTCGTTACACCTTCTGCAGACTCCCGATAGCCCAGTACGAGCAGATTCCCGTCAACATCGAAGACCATATCAACGATGTTCCCCTGATCCGCCTCAAAAATTAGCGGTTGAGTCCACTCATTAATACTGATCGTCAATTCCTGGCCATCAAAAATCGGACTCACTGTGCCCGCCTGGTTAACAATTTCGAACACGAGTCGTTCATCACGTCCCGGCTCGTTATCGTTATCCGTATCCAGAATGGTTATTTCAATTGTCGCTTCAGTCTGATCCTTATTAAAATGCACACGCCCCAGCTTGACGTTACCATTATCACCGGGACTCAGATCATAGTCATCTTCACTACCTGTAGACGTTCCGACACCAACAACAAGTTGCACAAGTACCTCGTAGGACAACTCCTCCTGTACAGGGTTGCCTTCAGCATCCCGACTGATCAGAAACGTTCCGGGTGGTTTACTTAGCTGAAGCGTAAACACCTTTTTCTGACCTTCAGTCAGGACAACAGTTCGTTCACCCGCGAAAGAAACAACCGGTTCATTATCCTGAATTTGAAAAGGCGCGCTTCCGGTGCTGATAATGGCCAAACCTTCAATAACTTCTTCCAGCTCGACTGTAAATGATTCGGTAAATTCACCAATTTTATCGTCAGCAACATAAGCACGGATATAACATTCTGTAACGCCAGGCTCAAAGGTCACCACACCAGGAACATAAGGATCATCGGGGTTCGTGAGCGCATCACTTAACGGCGTACCCGGTATATAATCTACGGCATAGTCAACATTTTCTCTGGCATACGACTCGTTTGGCTCTGCAGTCTCTGGAAAGGATTCTTCAAACTGAGTGGTAAACGAATAGCGGACACGGGTAACCTCAACTGACGGTTGCGCCAGCCGAACGCTCATCAGTACAGGATAGAAAACAGTCAAATTGCCATCAATGTTCACTTCCTTCGTTTGCAGGTCCGGAACTTCACACTTGGTATCATCGACCTCGTCTTCAGTAGTGTCCTCATCGTTTTCGCTATCCGTATTATCGGTATCGTCTCCGTTTTCATCCTCTGCGGGAGCCTGTGGATCTTTTGATGCTTCCGCTTCAATAATCTCCACGGTCGCAATGTCAATCGTATTGTTCTCTACCGTAATGGTCCAACTGGTATTCCCCAGACGATTACCGTCATTCGCAGTTACCACGATCGCATCAGATGTCCCGATATCTTCATCTCCGCGACGCCCACCCGTAACGCCCGGTATTCCTCGAACAATAACGCCCTGGCGAGCCGAGTTGCTAGTTTTTTCCAAAGCAAGCCAATGTGGCTGATTCGCCAGACTGAAGTTGTGGATGTCATTACCACCGAATGACCCGAAATTATAAGAGTACTCTACCCCCAAATAAGCCCTCGTTGGAGGAGCCCCCAAAACGACAACTTCATTACTTGGTCCACTTCCCCCGCACCCGGATAAAAAAATCAAGACTGCGAACAAACCTAAAGCGCTGTAATTCCTAACCTTATTAAACATCAAAGAATCCAGTTATTTTTTTTCGATGAGTGGGGCGTATTTACGTTTCATCTATCACGCCGACCCGCAGGGGACGCCTCGAATTCGCTCAACAGAGATTAAAGATGAAACCTAAACACGCCCAGCTATTCGCTGATATTATTAAATTCGGCCAGTTTCAACCAGCCAGTCATGCTGAAAACCAATGTTGGTTCACACAACAGATGCAAACTTTAATACTTGGTTACAAAGTTTCACGACCGACAACAAACACGCCAACGGCTAATATTTACACAGGCTTACGACTCCAACAAACTGCGATAGTCGTCCTCACTGATTACTCGCACTCCCTTGGCAACCGCATCCGAGATTTTTTTAGCGCCTACTTTGTCACCCGTGACCAGGTAGTCTGTATTTTTAGAAACTGACTTCCCTACTTTAGCACCCAGTTGTTTCGCCTGCTTCTCCATATCACCTCGGGTACCCGTAACCATCGTACCGGTAAAAACCAATTGTTTTCCCGCGATGGGCGTGTTCATATCGACCTTTTCAGAAACACGCTTGGTTTTTTGGAGATTAAAATCAAGCGCGTATATCTCTCGAAACTCGGCTTCGATTTTGTGTAAGTTTTCGGTAATGGCTGCGGCAGTGACTTGTGCAAATCCATCAATTTGCACCAGATCCTCAGCATCTAACTGGAATAAGGTGTCAATGGGGTGATGTTCAAGGAGGCGTTCTGAACTTCCGGGACCTAAACGGACAACACCAAATGCGGAGAGAAACCGCCAATCCTCAATAGCGATACTACGGCTCGCATTGAGTTGCGTAATGAGGTTTTGTGAGGTTTTTTCACCAAAGCCCATGTTTTCAAAGTCTTCTTGCTGTAACTGATAGATCTCGTGAACCTTGCGTATGCCACTGGCATAAAGCCGGGTGATTGTTGCCGGGCCAAAGCCATCAATATTACCCAGCGTTTTAAAAAAATGGATCATCGTATTTTCGGATTGAGCCGGACACAGGGCCCGGTTTGAACAAACCAGATGATCGCCTTCCCAGTCCAGAGAGCTATCACAGCTCGGACAATGCTCAGGCAATTGGGGATCTACGGGTTGTAACACATCTTCAATTTTTGGAATAACCAAACCACTTCGCACCAATTGTACCAAAGCTCCCGGGCCTACACCTTTGGCTTTTACCATGCCGTAATGGTGTAACGTAGCACGACTGATGGTAGCGCCACTCAATTTCGTAGGTTCCAGTTCCGCAACAGGACTGACCCGCCCTGTTCGGGAAGTTTGCGGCGTAACACCCAGAACCCGAACCTCTGCCTTTTCGACATTGGCTTTATAAGCGATTTGCCATCGGTGATGGTGACGGGTAGCCCCTAAACGCTCTTTTATCGCCTCATCCGTAGCTTCCAGAATCACGCCATCGACATCGAAGTCAACGGCTTCCCAGATTGATTCAGCGATTTTCTCGAAATCAGCCAGCAGGGTTTTATGGTCCCCTTTCCAATCGGGCAATAACTGAAACGGGAAAAACACCACGGCACCGGCATCTAACGCCAACTGAATACGCTCATCTACTTTCTTTTCGGCAATGATGGCCGCCTGAATGTTCCGTGAATTTTCAAAAAATTCACTCAAGTACTCATCAAAGTAACTTTTCTTGATTACGATTTCGCCAGGACCAAGCCCCCTTTCACCACCTTCTGCAACCTGCAGACCACGGTTAAATGCGCGCGTCACATCTTGTCCGCGATAACCATCGCCGCGGGTGTAAAGTCGCGCTCCATCGTCAAAAGCAGCATAGCCATCCAGCTTGGGCGTAACCCTGATTTCCAGTTCGGTCGCAGTGTCGCTGTCATCGCCTGATCGGGCTTTTTGCAACCGCTCAATCCACTTTTCAATTTCCGCTTTGGAGTACGCCTTATCAGTAGAAAGCATACGAGCTGGGAGTTGCACTGTTTTCGCCTCAGGCACAGCTTCCGGCTCAACCTCATGGAGATATGTATTTTCAGGCTGCAACTGTTCCAGCACGGATCTTATGTGATCATATTTGACATCATCAATGGCAGGCGCTCCCGCGCGATAAAGCGCATTGGCCATCTTGAGCAATCGTTCCAGTACTGATGGGTCTTCATTTGTATAGTCGTTCTCACTCTTGAGTAACGATTCAAATTGAACTTCAGAGAGGGGGTTATCCAGATTCAGAGTCTCAAGGACTTCTTTTTGCTTCGCAGTCAACATTGATAAATACTTAATAACAAAATGGCGGTTCGGAGCCCTGTGGCTCCGAACCGCCATAATTTCAGGTAGGTAGATCCGATTTTAATGATGAACAGACAACTGTTGCTTCCGCTCAAACTCTCGAATTCTCTGTTTACAATGCTCTAATGTCTGAGGGGTAAACACGCTTCTGCGTTCATCCTTCATCTCGCCTTTAAGGTTTTTGACAACACATTGTGCAGTTTCAACCATGTAATCAAACGCACGCATGTTATTTGAAGGTCCGGGCAAGCTCATGAAAAAACTAACTCCGGGTGTTCGTATGCGTTCGATTGCTTCGACATCGAAGTAGCCAGGCTCGCAAGCATTTGCCACACTAAACTGAACCGGGCTGCTGCTTTCGATTTCTTCATGGCGGTGGAAAATAGCCATTTCACCATGCTCCATGCCACAAGCTTCAAACAAGCGCTGTAAATCGACACCTTTAAACCCTTCCGGGTCTTTACTCATCACATTGATAATGATTACTTCCTGAGCAGGCTTGTTCTGCTTTCTGGACTTGTCTTCAACTTTCCGTCCCTTCATGATTCTGCCGGAGAAGAAGCCATATTTCTTGGTGGGCTGATCCGGTAATGAATCACCGCTGTCTGACAGTTTGGCGGTCTCATGCTTCGCAATTGTTGATTTCGCTGGGGGATCCGCTTGTACAGAAGTTGTGGTTTGAACAGAAGCCACAGCAGTTTCAGCCGCACTTTCTACGTTTGCTTCCTGCTCGACAGACTGTTGATGAATTCCGGTATTCTCCAGCGCATCAACATCCTCTTCTTGCACGCTATTTTCTCGAACCGGATTGTTTTCTCGAACAGGATTGTCATCTCGATAAACAGTATCATCCCGACGGTCAGAAAACGCTTGTACATTGTTACGAATAAAACGATCCGGTTCAGGAGAAACAACTCGGGTATCCAGAACTGGTGGCTCTTCATCGTCGATATCTTCGCCTGGATGACTTTGCGCGATACCTGATTCTGCCTTCACATGGCCGTCAAAATGCATATCCTGCGCATCCTGATCCAGGAAAAAAGGCTCCAACTCATCAGCGCCTGGACTCGCGGCCCACGTATCTTGATCACTATCTTTAACATCAACAGAGCCCAACGACTTGTCGCCAACTGATTGGTCCTGCAGTCCATTGTCGGGCTCAAAGCCCACACCGTCTGCGCCAACGCCGGAGTCCCGCTGCACCACACGTGCTTTTGGGGGCTGGTAGTTTGCGCCATATTTTGTCGCATCGAATGCGGCATCCCCACTTGCAGAATCGATACCGGGTCGAACGACTCGAGCCCCTCCCCCTGGTAGCTCCGGATTAAAATCTTCATCAAGCGGTGTTGAATCTGAAAAGTTATCCCCATTCATTGAGCGGGACATATTATCTGCGTCGGAACGGGCTCTACGCATACGACGATAGCCGTCTATTAAAATGCCAAGAATGATAATGATGCCAATGACAATCAACCACTCTCGTAAACTCATGTCCATATAAACAAAACCTATGGTTTACTGTAGTACGTTATTGATAAGTAATGTATTCAATGATGCCAGAAATAGCAATGTTTAGCACGGCAACAAGCGCTGACAATTTATCGGCCGGCCCTATCGATTCCCTCGCCGGAATCCCGTAACTGCCCGACCCGGAAACCTTTAATTTCATATCTCGGCCAAAGCGACGGCCTCTTCTACATCCACCGATACAAGACGAGACACACCGGGTTCATGCATCGTTACCCCCATTAACTGATCAGCCATCTCCATGGCAATTTTATTGTGGGAGATATAGATAAACTGCACCTGACTGGACATTTCTTTCACCATATTGGCGTAACGAGCCACGTTAGCATCATCCAGAGGCGCATCAACTTCGTCAAGCATACAAAAAGGTGCCGGGTTCAACTGGAAAATCGAGAAAATTAACGCGATCGCCGTCAGCGCTTTCTCCCCCCCGGATAACAGATGAATCGTACTGTTCTTCTTTCCGGGAGGCCGCGCCATGATCGCCACACCCGTTTCAAGCAAATCATCACCCGTGAGTTCCAGATACGCATGCCCTCCTCCAAAAACCTTGGGGAACAGCATCTGGAGCCCGTTATTGACCTGCTCAAAAGTGTCTTTAAAGCGGGAGCGGGTTTCCTTATCAATCTTGCGGATAGCGGTCTCCAAGGTCTCCAACGCTTCAATCAAATCCTCATGCTGGGTGTCGAGGTAAGACTTCCTTTCACTCTGAATCTTATATTCTTCAATTGCGGCCAGATTGATTGCACCCAACCGGGATACCCGTTGCACTATTTTGCCAAGCTCTTCTTCCCACAGGGCTATCGTTGCTTCCTCGGGAATGGTATCAACGACCGTTTTAAGATCATGGTTTTCTTCTTTCAATTGTTCAATCAAACCATTTCGCTTGATCTCCAGTGCCTGCAATGCCATACGCTGATCCTGCAGCTGGCCTCTAACGGTCTGAACCCGTTGTTCAATCTGATGTCGGTCAGTCTCCCCCGAGCGCAATTGCTGCTCGACCTGATCCAACTCTTCCCTTGCCTTTGCCAGACCCTCTTCTTCAAAGACTCGTCGCTCCAGTAAAGCTTCCAACTCTATCTGCATATCATCGATCGGGAACATGAGCTCTTCAAGCGATTCAATCCAGGTTTCAATCTTTTCACTCAGTTGATTTTTCTGCAGTTCAAAACGTTCCAGAGCCGTGGTTAAAGAATGCCTCTGAGAGCGCAGATTCTCGACCCGTAATTGCAATTGATGTGATTGATCTTTACTGTGGCGAGCCTGCTGTCGCAACTGATCAAAGCTGGCACGAATTTCATCCCGATTTGCCAGCAAACGCTCACGTTCGTCGGCGTCCTGATCAACATGCTGCATTGACAGATGCCAACGCTCCCTCGCCTCAAGCAACGCGCCCTCTTCCATTTCCAGAGCCAACGCTGTTTCGCTTAATTCATCATCAAGCGAACCGATACGCGCGCTAATTTGTTCCTGTTTTGCTTTCAAGCCACTCAAGCGGGACTGGATTTCACTGAGGGTTCGCTGCAATTGACTCTGCCTGCCACGACAGGCTTCGCGCTTCGCCTCGGCATCTTGCAAAGACTGTCGATGGTGCTCAAGGTCTGCCACCAGCTGATCCCGAGCAGCAAGGCATTCCTCAAGAGAGGAAGATAACGTTCGCAGTTCTGCCTGACGATCCAGCGTACTGCCTGATTGTTCCTGATCTGGACAAATTAACCAGTCCGCCCCCAGCCAGTACCCCTCAGGTGTCAGCAGACTTGAGCCAGCGGCCAGAGATTTTCGTCGCGACAAACCCTCTTCCAGGGAGTCAACCAGAAGCACCGATGACAATAACGACTGGAGCATCGGCTGGCAGGCACCTTCCAGGTTTACATTGACAACAGAGCTCAGCGTTCCATCCTGGCTTTGTTTTCCATCCAGGCTTCGTTTTTCGCCCGGGAGCGCGCCAACAACTGTTTTCTGGATAAACGGAAAGGGTGCCTGGCAGAGCAGCTCTGGATCCAGAGTCTCCAGAGAATCCACACAGAGGCCATTTAGTAACGGTCGCAGAACGGTTTCTGCAGCTTTGCGCCATTGCAACTCGACGGAAAGACATTCAGCAAGGCGGGGCATACCATCCAGACCCGCATCCTGCAACCAGCGTATCTGCAACGAGTCATCCTGTCCCAGCATCGCTTCCTGGAGGGCTTTAATCGAAGCAAGTCGACCACTTAGTTCTTGCTCTTGTTTACGGTTAAGCGAGAGCTGATCATCCAGTCCGACAACATGCTCACGCGCCTGCTCGACCTGATCGTTATAGCCTTCAATTTCTTCCTTTAGAAGTGCATCGATTTCTTCTTCCTGAAGTAGTTGCTCACTGAGTTCGTGTATTTCGCTGGTGTCGAGCTGATCGCGAAACGTCATGGTATCCTGGCGCAATTTCTCCAGTCGATCCCGGTGTTTTCGAATACTCTGTTCAAGGTTTTGAATATGGGATTGCTCGAGTTCAGCATTTTTTCGTGCTTCTGAGGAACGGAGGTTAAAATCATCCCAGTTGTGTTGCCACTGATGCATTTCCTCTTCAGCAATCGCCAGGCGCTCTCCGGCGTCCTCCGAGAGCGCTTGCCGTTCTTCGAATTCGGGCTCAAGCGAAACTAATTCTTCATTGATACTTTCAAGTCGAGCACTCTCATCCTCTATTTCATGCAACAAATGGCGATACTGAATATCACCTTCATCACGATCGCGCTTCACCTGATCAATACGCTCTTTTTGATGCTTTAATGCTTGTTCCAGTCGCGCGATTTCAGAACTGGCCTGATAAAATGATTCCTGGATACGGCTCAGCTTTTCAGCCTTTTCATGCTGTTGAAGACGCAAATCCTCGATGCCTGAATCATTCCCGGTACGGTGAGAAATCGCTTTTTCCAATTCCACTTCAGTAGTCTGGATAACCTGATCCTGTTGCAACATGGCATCATTCAACGATTTCCACTTCATGCCGATTAATTGCGCTTTTTTCAGGCGCTCATCTTTTTTCAACTCAGTGTACTTTTCTGCAGCGACGGCTTGCCGGTGCAAGTGCTGTAGCTGCCGGTCCAGCTCTTCCCGGATATCCGTCAAACGATCAAGGTTTTCCTGAGTTCGCCGCATACGGCTCTCTGTTTCCTTTCGGCGCTCCTTGTACTTGGAAATTCCGGCGGCTTCCTCGATATAGACACGGAGCTCGTCCGGTTTCGATTCGATGAGCTTCGAAATCATACCCTGTTCGATGATGGCATAACTTCGGGGACCCAAACCGGTTCCAAGGAAAATATCTGTAATATCCCGTCGTCGGCATTTCGTACCATTCAGAAAATACTCGGATGTACCTTCCCGCGTCACCTTGCGCCGGATTGCGACTTCTCCGAAATTGGCGTATTCACCTTGCAGCTTCCCCAGACTATTATCAAAAATAAGCTCAATAGAGGCTTGACCAACGGGTTTACGGGTTGCTGCACCATTGAAGATGACATCTGTCATCGATTCACCACGCAGGTGTTTCGCAGAACTCTCCCCCATTACCCAGCGTACGGCGTCAATAATATTTGACTTGCCGCACCCATTCGGACCAACAATGGATGTTAAGTTGTTCGGAAATGGTACTGTTGTGGGGTCAACAAAGGACTTAAACCCTGCCAACTTTATCGATTTTAGACGCATAGAATTCAGAAACCAGAATGTTCTTTGAGCTAATCATTGTTATTCAAGGGAACCCGAGCTTTCCGGGCTACAACACTTCGGCAATTTCAGGTTTGAAGTTCGATATTGACCATTAAGAAACCAGGGCCGCCGCTTCCGCCAATTCGCCCAGCACCGAGAGCACCAGTGAGCGCTGATGCTCGCCATAAGCTTTAATAATGTGGTTAACCTTCGCTTGATTACGTTCTCGCACAGCCGCAACAACATCACTGTAAAATGTTAAGGTTTGCTTCAACTCATGTCGGCGCAATGAAAGAACGATAAAATACGTCCTGCTCAGCGCAGGTTTAAGATTTTCCAACGTTTCTTGTAAAAACGGGTTCTTAACGATGGGAAAACACAGATTCATTAACCCGAAGCCTGCTTCAATAAGCCCATCAAAGTCGATTTCACTCTGATCAGCAAGCTGATTTATCTGTATCAGTTGTCGTTGAAATGGGGCCAACTCCTGATCTCGCCAACGCTCAGTTACTTGTCGGACCAGCATGGTTAGAAGGTTAATGTACATATCATACAAGGCATTCGCCAGGGAAATTGATAATTCACTGACAACCGCTCCCTTTCGGGGATAGATTTTTACCAAATGCCTGCGCTCAAGAATCAGCAGAGCCTCCCTGACAGACCCCCGACTGACATTCAATTCAGCAGCAATTCTCAGCTCTTGAACGCGCTCCCTTGGCTTTAAATTTCCGGTAATAATCTTTTTGCCCAAATGCTGGGCAATTTGTTCAGACAAACTCTCGGGAGCTTCAAATCTCATTTTGTGTGTTCACATCAATCCAAGGAGGTTCAACCGGGCACAGTTTACCACAAACCTACAGAAAGGAACGTCCAATTCAGAGCATCGCCATTTTTTTGTCACTGGCAGATAATCGCCGCATAAAAAGCGTCATTTTTTCAACAAACGGCATAAAATTTCCGCATCGGACAAGCTTTAGCATCTGTTTTATATGTAGTTTTACGAATTGGCAAGAAATTCGCTTTAAGCTAAGTAACGTGAGATATTTTCTCGATTATATGGCCGTTTGCCGTCATTGCAGGTGTGTACTGGAGTCTACGTAATGAGCACAAACCTACCGAAAGCTGAAACAATTGATTTCACTAAAGCGCGACTCGCTTCGACCTTTAACGAAATTAATAAACATCTTGAGGAACCGGAAGATATTTACACCCGGTTGTGCAGACGGCTGCAAACAACATTAGATGTCGAATCTATCTTAACGATTTTTCTGCAGGAATTATCTGTTTTCGTTAATTTTGGGGTTTTCACCTTCAAAACGGAGGATGCCCAAATTCGTTACGCGACTGACAAACCTCAAACACATAGCTGTAACTATACCGTTCAACTGAATGATAATTCTATTGGTGTCATTGAGTTTAGCCGCTCGATCCGCTACTCCGAAGAAGAGCTCAATATTTTTGAAAACTTACTGACCACACTAATCTTTCCGCTGCGGAATGCGATTCTTTATCGACAAGCACTTGAAGCAGCGCTAACTGATTCTCTTACAGGGATCGGAAACAAAAGAGCACTGGATGCCAACCTGCACCGGGAAACTGAACTCGCCAGTCGGCATAAAACGCCATTATCGGTGATTGTATTTGATTTGGATCGGTTCAAACAGGTAAATGACCAGTTCGGTCACGTTGCGGGCGATCAAGTATTAAAGAGCGTGGTTCGCTGTGTAGTGGATAGCTGTAGAGCTTCAGATTTATGTTTTCGCTCCGGGGGAGAAGAATTTACGATTTTATTGAGCGAAACACACACAGCCGGAGCCCGTATCATCGCAGAGCGTATTCGAGAGCGCGTTGCCGCGCTTGAAATCGAATACCAAGGTGACATTATTCCGGTCACGATTAGTATGGGTACCGCGACCTACAGCAAGGGCGAAACCATCACAGATTGGATATCCAGAGCGGATGCGGCGTTGTATCGGGCTAAAAATGACGGTCGAAATCGAGCCTATTCTGCTGAATCAGGGCGCAGAGCTCCTCTTTGAGAAGAACTCCGCCGACATCAAGAAGAACTACCCTTTTCGCCAAACGCCCTGCCCGGACTTTCCTTCCCGTTGCGGCCTGGAGGGTTGATTTGGCCTCCCTGACCGTGGGCCTTTGGCCGACGGATTGTTCCGGGCTCGTTCGCCGGATTTACCCGACCTGTCTCCACCACTTCGTTGAGATCGCTGAACGTTAGGCTTTTTCCGGCGCATACGATCTGAAGCATCCCTGTTTCGGGGCGACAGATAGACGGTACGACGGGGCAGCTCCACCAGATCGCACAAATCATTTACTGCACGTTGATCGAGTTCTTCCCATTTGCCGATTTTCAGTCGGCTCGGTAAAAAGATGCAGCCGTAACGAACCCGCTTCAACCGGCTGACAATCACTCCCTGGGACTCCCAAAGTCGACGCACCTCTCGATTTCGCCCTTCCATTAGCACCACATGGTACCAATGATTGGAGGCGACACCGCCCGCATCCTGAATATCTGTAAATCGAGCCATACCATCTTCAAGGAAAACCCCTTCTTTCAGGCGCTCGAGGGTTTCTTCATCCACTTCACCTTTGACTCGAACAGCATACTCTCGGTCAATTTGACTGGAAGGGTGCATTAACTTATTCGCCAACTCACCATCAGTAGTGAAAAGCAGCAATCCCGAAGTGTTAAAGTCTAAACGACCAATTGATATCCAGCGTTCGTTTTTCAATTTGGGCAAACGATCGAATACCGTGGGCCGACCCTCCGGGTCTTTTCTCGAGGTAACCTCACCTTCGGGCTTGTTATAAACAATCACCCGGCAATACTGCTCCTCCGGTGCCAGTAGTGTCAGCAACTGATTATCAATCGAAATTTTATTTTCGTGGGTAATGCGGGCCCCTAACGTTGCCACTTCACCATCAATCTTTACCCTGCCCTGACGCACCAGATCTTCAATTTCACGCCTGGAACCAACACCTTGATTAGCCAGTACTTTTTGTATTTTCTCTCCACTAGGTACGGGAGTCTCTTGAGAGGGGTTATCTTCAACCATTTCGTATATCCACAATCATCTTTGGCAAGTCTGAGCAGTCTTAATGTACAACTCAGTGCAATGTCGACCCATCCTGAGCATCTTGAGGCTCATTCAAGTCGTCTTTATTTGATTCAGAGTCTGTTTCAAGCCCATCGACTGCATCCAGCAGCGACTTTTCCAACTCTTGCTCGATAATTTCCAGATCTCTGATTTCTGACAGGGGCGGCAACTCACTGAGTGTAGTCAAGCCGAAGTAGTCCAGAAATTGTTTTGTTGTTGCATACATCGCGGGCCGTCCTGGCACATCTTTGTGTCCAACGATTCTTACCCACTCTCGCTCCATAAGCGTTTTCATAATGTTCGAACTAACCGCAACACCCCGAATATCTTCAATATCGCCCCGTGTAATCGGTTGTCGATAGGCAATCAAAGCGAGTGTTTCCAACAACGCCCGGGAATACCGTTGCGGCTTCTCTTCCCATAGTCGCCCAACCCATTCGCTATACTCTGATTTAACCTGAAAACGGTAGCCACTGGCCACTTCAACCAGCTCAAACCCTCGATCAGCACATCCCAACATTACCGCATCAAGAGCATCCTTGATGTCTTTACGACTGGGCCGGTCATACTCATCAAACAGCATTACCAACTGATCCAGTGACAATGGCTTTTCCGCCGCCAGTATTGCAGCTTCCAATATTTGTTCAAGATTATTCATTATGACACAATTCGGCCTTTCCGAATGTTTTCTCCATCAATTTGCTTTTCTGGCACGAAGATGAATTTTTCCAAAAACCTCGTTTTGAACAATCTCGATTAATTGTTCTTTTATGAGCTCCATCATTGCAAGAAAGGAGACAACAACCCCCATCCGCCCCTCTTCCAGGGTAAACAACTGCGTAAACTCCAGAAAACCATCATGCGGTATCTGATCCATAATCATGGACATGCGTTCGCGCGTAGACAACAACTCTTTTTCGACCTGGTGACTCTCAAACATATCCGAACGTCTTAACATTTGAGAAAATGCCAATAACAACTCATCCAAACCGACCTCGGGATGAACAACCCGCTGCCCTTTGGGTGCTGTGACATTACTGCATAACAGGATATCGCGTCCCACTCGGGGAATTTCATCCAACTCTTCCGCAGCCTTTTTGAATCGCTCATATTGTTGCAGGCGACGAATCAATTCAGCACGCGGGTCAATCTCTTCTCCTTCTTCCGTTTGCTGTCTCGGCAAAAGCACCCGCGATTTAATTTCAGCCAACGTGGCCGCCATAAGTAAATATTCAGCGGCCAATTCAAACTTCATCGCCTCCATCAAACTGATATATTCCATGTATTGCGCAGTAATTGCACTCACATCGATATTCAAAATATCCATATTTTGTTTACGAATCAGATAAAGCAGCAAATCCAAAGGGCCTTCAAAAGATTCCAGAAAGATTTGCAGCGCGTCCGGGGGAATGTAGAGATCCGTCGGGATGGCGGTGTAGGCTTTGCCATCAATCAATGCCAGCGACGGCTTGTCTGATTGACCATCAGTTACCGCAGCTGCCTCGACTGACGATTCGACTTCTTGCGTCTCCGCCAACACCTCTGCAACAGCCGCCTCCAGGATATCGGCTCCTGAATCAGGCATAATTCCCCCAAAACTCAACTGGGAATACCCACAGGAGCACTCCCATTTTTTTAATTATCGTGATAATCCAGATAGGATTGAACGTTCAATGACAGCCTGATAAAAACAGAGCTAATTATAGTTCAACCCCATAATTCGACGAACTTCTTCCAGAGTCTGTTTGGCTTCATCCCGCGCTTTTTCACACCCTTCGGCCACAATGCTTTTCACAAGTTCTGGATTGTTTTCATATTGCAGAGCTCGCTCTCTTATCGGCTTTTGCTCTGCTAATATCGCTTCAATTATCGGAGCTTTACACTCTATGCATCCGATTCCAGCAGACTTACAGCCTTCTACCGCCCAGTTTTTCGTCGATTCATCTGAATAAACATCATGTAATTGCCAAACCGGACACTTATCCGGGTCACCTGGATCGGTTCGACGTACTCGTTGGGGGTCAGTCTGCATTGTTCGAATCTTCTGCACAACACTGTCTTCATCTTCCCGCAGGCCGATGATGTTGTCGTAAGATTTAGACATTTTCTGCCCATCCAATCCAGGCATTTTGGATGCAGGCGTCAACAGAGGCTGAGGCTCTGGCAGGACGACCTTACCGCCACCTTCAATATAGCCAAATAATCTATCCCGATCACCAATTGAAATATTTTGCTGCTCTTTCAGCAAAGCTCTTGCCGTTTCCAGTGCCTCCTGATCCCCTTGCTCCAAAAACTTTTTACGCAGTGATCTGTAGAGCTTGGCATTTTTCTTACCCATTTTCTGAATGGCTGCCTCCGCCTGCTCTTCAAATCCGGGATCTTTACCGTATATGTGATTGAAGCGCCGGGCAACTTCCCGAGTCAACTCTACGTGGGCAACCTGATCCGCACCGACAGGAACCTGTCCAGCGCGATAAACCAGAATATCTGCACTTTGCAGTAATGGATAACCTAAAAATCCATAGGTGGAGAGATCCTTTTCTTTGAGCTTTTCCTGCTGATCTTTGTAAGTAGGCACACGCTCCAACCAGCCAAGTGGCGTAATCATCGACAACAGCAAATGTAACTCTGCATGTTCTGGCACCCGGGACTGAATAAACAAAGAGGCAGTGCCTGGATTAATGCCACTGGCCAGCCAGTCAATTACCATATCCCAGATGCTTTCTTCGATAATGTGGGGGTTCTCGTAATGAGTCGTTAGCGCATGCCAATCTGCAACAAAAAAGAAGCACTCGTAGTTATGTTGTAATTCAACCCAATTTTTCAGTACCCCGTGGTAATGCCCCAAATGAAGCTTACCTGTAGGCCTCATGCCTGATAGGACACGCTGATAGGATTCGACAGAACTCAAAACTTGCTCCTTTCCTGTAATTAATTAGTGGTCAACTCAAACTGTTCAGGAAGCACTGAGCAGCCATAGCACTGCGGAGCAATCCTGATTTGAGGCACATTATAAACAAAAAAGCGGCCAAAGCCGCTTTTTTGTTTATTGCTATCGTTCCGATGCAGATTTTCCCGCTTAATATTCCCTTAGTTACGCAGGTTTTGCCATTTCAGCAACCCAAGCCTACCCAGGAAATTGCGTTACAAATCTACGATCTGCCCAATTTGCATGATCGCTTGCAGGAATCGATATCATCAGTCAACACTTATTTCCAACCCGTTGCTTTAGCCAGGGCATCACCGATACCCGCCAAGCTGCGAACTGTGGTAACACCTGCTGCCTCAAGTGCTGCGAACTTCTCGGCTGCAGTACCTTTACCACCGGCGATTATCGCACCAGCGTGCCCCATACGTTTTCCAGGAGGAGCAGTCACACCGGCAATATAAGAAACAACCGGCTTGGTCACATTTTCCTTGATAAATTCTGCGGCTTCTTCTTCCGCGGAACCACCGATCTCACCAATCATAACAATTGCTTCAGTCTGAGGATCAGCTTCGAACAACTTCAGAATATCAATAAAGTTGGAACCTGGAATTGGGTCACCGCCGATCCCAACACAAGTAGATTGGCCAAAGCCGTAATCTGTTGTTTGTTTAACCGCTTCATAGGTCAAGGTTCCTGAACGGGAAACGATCCCTACTTTACCTGGCTTGTGAATATGACCCGGCATAATGCCAATCTTACACTCACCCGGCGTAATGACACCCGGACAGTTTGGCCCGATCAAACGTACACCCAGCTCATCACACTTAACCTTGGCATCCAACATATCCAAAGTAGGGATACCCTCGGTAATACAAACGATCAGTTTGATGCCACCATTTGCAGCCTCAAGAATTGAATCCTTACAAAATGGCGCAGGAACATAAATCACAGAAGCCTCTGCTCCAGTCTCTTCAACAGCATCTTTTACTGTATTGAATACCGGGAGACCTAAATGGGTTTGACCGCCTTTACCTGGTGTAACCCCACCCACCATTTTCGTGCCGTAAGCAATAGCTTGCTCAGAATGGAATGTACCCTGTGATCCAGTGAAGCCCTGGCAAATAACTTTAGTATCTTTATTGATCAATACACTCATTATGCGTTCCCCTGTGCTGCTTTTACGACGGAGTCTGCAGCATCAGTCAAACTTGTCGCCGCGATAATGTTCAACCCACTTTCAGCCAATTTCTTGGCACCCAGCTCAGCATTGTTACCTTCTAACCGAACAACTACCGGCACCTTGACACCAACCTCTTCAACGGCCCCTATAATACCATCAGCAATCAGGTCGCAACGAACGATACCACCAAAGATATTTACCAGTACCGCCTGAACGGCATCATCAGACAGGATAATCTTAAATGCTTCAGTCACACGCTCTTTTGTAGCACCGCCACCAACATCAAGGAAGTTTGCAGGGGCTCCACCGTGAAGCTTAACAATATCCATGGTTCCCATCGCCAGACCCGCACCATTAACCATACAGCCAATGTTGCCATCTAATGCAACGTAGTTCAGCTCCCATTCTGCCGCGTGTGCTTCGCGCTCGTCTTCCTGGGTTTTATCGCGCATATCACGCAATCCTGGTTGACGATATAGAGCGTTACCATCAATATTTACTTTAGCGTCAAGACAATGCAGTTTACCCGCGTCTGTGATAACCAAAGGATTAACCTCAAGCAACGCCAA
This sequence comes from Oleiphilus messinensis, assembly GCF_002162375.1. Taxonomy (GTDB): domain Bacteria; phylum Pseudomonadota; class Gammaproteobacteria; order Pseudomonadales; family Oleiphilaceae; genus Oleiphilus; species Oleiphilus messinensis. The sequence continues at coordinate 3,888,425 of NZ_CP021425.1, forward strand.
GTCTTTTTCAGCAAACAATTTAGCCAAGCCCAGGAACAAAGCAGTGAACTGCTTGATTTGGTCTCCGGAAAGACCCAATTTGAAGGCTAACTCTCTTGCCTGATAAGGCTGAGCGCCAACCAACGGATCGATAACGGCTTTCAGAATTTTCTCTGGAGTTTCCTCAGCCACTTTTTCGATCTCAACGCCACCTTCAGTTGACGCCATGAAAACAATTCGACGTGTTCCACGATCCAAAACAGCGCCAAGATACAATTCCTGCGCTATATCGGTGCACTCCTCAACCAGTATTTTGCTCACCGGTTGACCATTTTCATCCGTTTGGTAAGTGACAAGGTTCTGCCCTAACCATTTTTGTGCAAAGGCTTTGATTTCTTCTTTGGAATCTACAAGTTTTACACCACCTGCCTTACCGCGCCCGCCAGCGTGAACCTGAGCTTTAACAACCCACTTGTCGCCGCCTATCATATCCGCAGCTGCCGCCGCTTCGTCTGGGGTATCACATGCATAACCCTTAGACACGGGCAAACCATATTCGGCGAAGATCTGTTTCGCCTGGTATTCATGTAAATTCATATTGCCTTTCCGTCGTATTCAGTTAATTAATGACTTCCTCTGATTCAGGCCGCTGTTTTCTTGTGGAATACAGCGCCCCATAAAAGAGCTTTTTATCAGTTGCAAGTCGCACCATTTTAGGCAATATTCGGGCCAATCGGTCAGAATGACTAATTTCGCCGACTCAACAACAGAAAACCGGGCGTGACGCCCGGTTTTTTTCATTTACTTCTTGCGTCGATTCGCAACATGTATGGCATTGCCATCCACTGCAAGCGCAGCTTCGTGTAATGCCTCTGACAATGTTGGGTGCGCAAACACGGTTAATGCCAGATCTTCGGCACTGGATCCGAACTCCATCGCAATGACAGCCTGAGCAATCATTTCAGATGCCTGAGGACCAACAATGTGGATACCCAAAACACGGTCAGTTTTCTCAGAAGCGATTACTTTAACCAGGCCTGCAGTGCTGTTAGCAGCCATTGCACGCCCGCTGGCTACAAACGGGAAAGTCCCCACTTTGTAAGCCTCACCTTCAGCCTTTAGCTGCTCTTCAGTCTTACCGACCCAGGCGATCTCAGGGTGTGTATAAATAACACCAGGGATACAATCATAATTCATTGCCGCTTTGTGCCCCTGAATTCGTTCAGCGACCATAATCCCCTCTTCCGATGCCTTGTGAGCCAGCATCGGCCCCCGAACAACGTCCCCTATGGCGTAAACACCGGGAACCACAGTCTGGCAATTATCATCAACAAAAATGAAGCCACGTTCATCCAGATTTACGCCGCTATCAGGAGAAAGCAATCCTTCTGTGTATGGAGCACGACCAACACAAACAATCAATTTATCGCATTTCAGCTCCTGTTCGCCTTTGGTGTCCTCATAAGTAACAGTCACCAAGCCACGCTTGACTTCAGTTCCAGTAACACGCGCCTTCAAGCGAATATCGAGTCCTTGCTTCTTAAACTGTTTGAGTGATTCCTTCGCAATCTGTTGATCAACTGCGGGTAGAAAAGCGTCCTGCGCCTCCAGAACGACAACTTCAGACCCTAAGCGAGCCCAAACACTGCCTAATTCAAGACCGATCACCCCCGCACCAATTACCCCCAAACGCTTGGGTACTTCATCAAAATCCAAAGCCCCGGTAGAGTCAACAATATGCCCTTCCGTGAGCGGTGCAGGTGGAATTTCGATTGGCGTAGAACCGGTTGCGATGATGACATTTTCAGCTTCATAGACTGTCACATCACCTTTCGCCGACGTAACTTCGACCTGCTTGCCGCCAAGCAGCTTTCCAGTCCCATGAATTGAGGTTACTTTATTGGCTTTGAATAGCGAACCGATACCCGTTGTCAGATTTTTAACAATTGTATTCTTTCGCTCCATCATCTTACTAACGCTCATGGAGACGTCTTTGACTTCGATTCCATGGATGTCAAAGTCATGACATGCTTCTTCATACTTATGAGATGATTCCAGAAGTGCTTTTGATGGAATACAACCCACATTCAAGCAGGTTCCGCCTAAAACCTGCTTACCTGAATCACTTGTCCACTTTTCAACACAGGCTGTATTCAGGCCCAGTTGAGCACAGCGGATGGCCGCCACATAACCGCCGGGTCCACCACCAATCACGATAACATCGTATTTTTCTGCCATTTTCTATCCTATATTTCCCGTTGGTATATTAATTTCCGGTATCCATCAAAACTACAGCGCTTATACATCCAGCAGAATACGCGCTGGATCTTCAATCAATTCCTTGATGGTTACCAGGAATTGTACGGCCTCTTTGCCATCAATCATTCGGTGGTCATAGGACAGCGCCAGATACATCATTGGCAAAATTTCCACCTGGCCATTGACTGCCATCGGGCGCTCTTGAATTTTGTGCATGCCCAGAATTGCCGTTTGAGGTGGATTCAAAATGGGCGTGGACATCAGGGAACCAAATACGCCCCCATTTGAAATGGTGAATGTACCACCCGCCATATCTTCAATACCTAACTTGCCATCACGAGCTTTGCGCCCGAAATCACCAATTGTACCTTCGATATCAGCAAGCCCCATACTATCGACATCTCGCAGCACCGGAACCACCAGCCCCCGATCTGAGGATACAGCTACACCAACATCCTGATAGCCGTGATAAACCATATCGTTGCCATCAATCGAAGCATTAACCGCCGGAAAGCGCTTCAACGCCTCTACAGCTGCCTTGACAAAAAATGACATAAAGCCAAGACGAATACCGTTATGGCGCTTCTCAAACTGATCTTTATACTGCTTGCGTAACTCCATTACCGGCTTCATGTTAACTTCGTTAAATGTCGTTAACATGGCAGCGGTTTGCTGAGCTTCAACCAGACGGCGAGCAATACTCGCTCGGAGGCGCGTCATCGGTACGCGCTTCTCAGGTCTTCCCTGCCCCGGTACTTCAATCATAGGCATCAGACCGGCTGGCGAACTCGCCTGCACTGGCGCCTTTGCAGGAGCAGGTGCGGCAGTCGATTTACCTGCATCGAGGTGATTAATCACATCCTCTTTCGTCAGCCTGCCACCCTTGCCTGTGGTCGCGATTTTCGCGACATCCAGATTATTCTCTTCCACCAGCTTCTTCGCTGCCGGGCTCATGATGATATCATCAGCACCAGCAGCCGCTACCGCCACTTCAGGCGCTGGAGCTGCTTGCGCTGCAGGAGCAGGCGCTGAACCTGCCGCACCTTCCGCAAACACACCGATGATTTCACCGCTAAGGACCGTATCACCCTCGTTCTTTGCAATACTTTCGATAACGCCATCAGCCGGAGCCACCACCTCCAACACAACCTTATCGGTTTCAATATCAACAATAAGTTCATCACGTGCAACAGCTTCACCGGGCTGTTTGTGCCAGGTTGCGACGGTTCCGTCTGCTACGGATTCTGGAAAAGTTGGAGCCTTGATTTCGATTGTCATTTTTTACCCTTAATTCCTAATACTTTCTGGAGACTCTAAAGCTCATTTAACTTGCAATGCATCATTCACCAGACTGTTCTGCTCTTCGACGTGAACAGAAGTGTATCCTGATGCCGGTGCAGCTGACGCCGGACGCCCTGCATACCTTAAATACAGTTTGGGGTTAATTTTGTGTGCTGCATTGCGCATATGATGCTGACTGCAATACCAAGCGCCCTGATTCATCGGTTCTTCCTGACACCAGACGATATCCGTCATCTTCGAATACTGAGACAACACCTCTTCCAAATCATCCGCAGGGAATGGATACAGCTGCTCAAGTCTCACTATCGCAACGTCACTCAACCCTTCCGCACGTCGCTTCTCCAGCAGCTCGTAGTAAACCTTGCCACTGCACAACACAACCGTTTTGACTTTCTTGGGATCGATATCATCGACTTCGGGAATGACCGTCTGGAAGTGCCCTTCTGCCAAATCGTCCAGAGTTGAAATCGCATCTTTGTGTCTCAACAGACTCTTGGGCGTGATAGCAATCAATGGTTTACGTAGCGGTCGCTTAACCTGGCGACGTAACATGTGGAAAATTTGCGCAGGTGTAGTAGGCACACAAACCTGTATATTATGCTCCGCACACAACTGCAAATAACGTTCCAGTCTTGCCGAGGAGTGCTCAGGTCCCTGCCCTTCGTAACCGTGTGGCAGCAACATGGTCAAACCACACAACCGGGCCCACTTATGCTCACCACTGGTAATAAACTGGTCGATCACCACCTGTGCACCATTTGCGAAATCACCAAATTGTGCTTCCCAGATGACAAGCGTGTCAGGGTTGGTGGTCGCGTAACCATATTCAAATGCAAGAACCGCCTCTTCAGACAGTAACGAATCACTCAATTCGAAAGAAGGTTGATTTTCGGCGATATTTTGCAGAGGTAAGTAGATGGATGCATCTTTTTGGTTATGAATAACCGCATGGCGATGAGAAAACGTTCCCCGCCCAACATCCTGACCAGTGATTCGAATCGGATGACCTTCATGCAACAATGTTGCATACGCCATAACCTCTCCGTACCCCCAGTTTATAGGCATCGCGCCTTGCGTCATTTTGGCCCGGTCTTCGAGTATCTTCTTGACCTGTCGCTGAACACCGAAACCTTCCGGAAGCTGATCCAGACGCTTGCCAACCCGTCGCAGCGTTTTAATGTTTATGCCAGTTTTAGCCTTTGCAGTCCATTCATGACCCAAATAAGGAGCCCAGTCCACATACAATTTGGTGTTCGGCTCTTTTACAAGGCTCTTCACCACATGCTGACCACCATCAAGCGCATTGCGATAATCAGAGTCCATCGCTTTAGATTCTTCTGCGCTCAAAACACCTTCCGAAACCAAACGATCAGAATAGATTTCTCTTGACGATTTTTGAGCCTTGATGGCTGAATACATCAACGGCTGAGTTCCTGATGGCTCGTCAGCTTCGTTGTGACCACGTCTACGGTAACCGATCAAATCAATAACAACGTCTTTCTTGAACTCATTGCGGTAGTCCATTGCGATTTGTGTCGCAAACAATACCGCTTCAGGATCATCGCCATTCACATGCAGAATGGGAGCCTGAACCATTTTCGCAACGTCAGTACAATATTCTGTAGAACGTGCATCTTCGCGTTTACTTGTGGTAAACCCGACCTGGTTATTGATAATAATATGCAATGTCCCGCCCGTTCCGTAGGCCCGGGTTTCAGACATTTGAAATGTTTCCATTACCACACCCTGGCCTGCAAATGCAGCATCACCATGCATGATAATCGGAACCACTTGAGCCCTGGTGGTATCATCGCGTCGAGTCTGTCGAGCCCGCACTGAACCTTCTACAACCGGAGAGACAATCTCCAGATGCGAGGGATTGAATGCGAGCGCAAGATGAACTTCACCGCCCGGCGTCATTACGTTTGAAGAGAAGCCTTGATGATACTTAACATCACCAGACCCCATAGCGTTCAGCTTTTTACCTTCAAACTCATCAAACAAATCTTTTGGATTTTTACCGAGCGTATTGACCAGAACATTCAAACGCCCACGGTGAGCCATGCCGATTACGATTTCTTTTGCGCCATAGCTTCCGGCACGCTGGATCAACTCATCAACCAATGGAATCAAGCTTTCACCACCCTCCAGGCCAAACCGCTTGGTTCCAGGGTAACGAGAACCAAGATACTTTTCTAATCCTTCAGCAGCGGTCAGGCGTTCCAGCAGGTGTTTTTTGGTTTCCACAGAATAAGCCGGCCTGGATCGAACCGTTTCCATACGTTGTTGAAACCAGCGCTTGATGCTGGTATCCACGATATGCATGTACTCTGCACCGATAGAACCGCAATAGGTTTGCTCCAAACCCGTTACGATTTCCGCGAGCGTCATGGTGTCGACACCGAAACTCAATGACCCGGTATGAAATTCCATGTCCAGATCTGCCGAACTGAAGCCATGATACTCAAGCTCCAGATCATCAACTTTCTCACGAAGCATCAACCCTAATGGATCCAGTTGCGCCTTTTGATGGCCACGAAACCGGTAAGCATTAATAAGTTGCAATACTTTGATTTGTTTCTTCTCATGCTCGCTGGTTACGCTCGCAGGTGTGCTGGCGGTAACGTAGTGACGCTGATTTTTCGAGATGTGAAGAAATTGTTCGCGGATAGAAGAGTGAGGAATATCGGCAGTGATATTATCATCGACACGGGGGAGTTTTTCGAAATAATTACGCCATTGTTCCGGAATGGCATTCGGGTCGACTAGAAAAGTCTCGTACAGCTGCTCGACGTAGGCTAGGTTCCCTCCTGCCAAATGGGAAGTCTGCCATAACTGCTCCATTAAGCTTTCTTGCATTTATTGCTCGCCTTAAAGTAAGCGGGGAGCTTTCAGATAGGGGCATTGGTGGCAAGTCGCTGCAAAAAGTATTTTGATGACTGCTGCCCCACTGTAAGCACGGATGTTGCCCGTTCCCCGGTGGTGGTAGTTTTCAGCACTCCACTTTCCAGCTTTTTGAGCCATCAAGTGGTCTTGTTACTCCATTGAGTAGTTGCAGACCAAGGTAACTGTCAAACAACGGCTCACGGATTCATCAAAAAAGTATAGCCGGTCAGACTTTATAAACCAGTCGCTATACTTAATTCTCTAAGGTGGTACCCTTCCTGGGATTTACCGACCCGAACTCGAATTCGAGCCAGTAAACGCAGCAGAAAAAATCAGGTTGCACGCTGTAAAAGCATGTTCCTGATATGCCCGATTGCACGGGTTGGGTTCAATCCCTTAGGACACACATTAACACAGTTCATGATTCCCCGACAGCGGAAAACACTGAATGGATCATCAAGGCCTGCGAGTCGTTCTGCGGTTGCCGTATCACGGCTATCGACCAGGAATCGATATGCCTGCAGCAAACCCGATGGCCCGACAAATTTGTCCGGATTCCACCAGAATGAAGGACAGGCAGTTGAACAACATGCACATAAAATACATTCGTACAATCCGTCCAGCTTGTCTCGCTCTTCAATACTCTGCAAGCGCTCAATCGCCGGTGGCGGTGTATCATTAATCAGGTAAGGTTTGATCTTTTCGTATTGCTCGTAGAACATGCTCATGTCAACGACCAGATCACGAATCACAGGCAGTCCCGGCAATGGTCTCAGAATCAGTTTGTTGTCTTTGACAACCTGAGAAAGAGAGGTGATACACGCCAGACCATTACGCCCGTTCATGTTCAAACCATCAGAACCACAAACACCTTCCCGACAGGAACGGCGGTAGGCCACTGTCGGATCTTTTTCTTTCAACAACGCCAGCACATCAAGTACCATCAGATCTTTACCGCCCGGGATATCGATCTCGATGTCTTGCATGTATGGCGCACTATCCTTATCAGGATTATAACGATATACACTGACTAACATGGCAACCTCTCTTAATAAGTCCTGGCTTTAGGTGGAAATGCTTCGACTGTCTTCGGTGCGAAGTTCACATCTCTCTTGGTTACACGCTTGTCTGCGGGGAAATACAGAGAGTGTTTCAACCAGTTCTCATCATCACGCTCAGTGAAATCGTTTCGAGCATGTGCTCCACGACTTTCTTTACGCTCTTCTGCTGCAACCGCAGTCGCGATTGCTACTTCATATAAGTTCTCGAGCTCCAGAGCTTCAATACGAGCAGTATTGAACGCTTCACTCTTATCTTCAAGATACAGATTATCGATACGACCACGCAACTCGTCGAGCATCTTGAGGCCTTTTTGCATGCTTTCACCTTCACGGAACACGCCGAAGTAAAGCTGCATCGTGTTTTGCAGATCCTTTCTCACATCAGCAACACGCTCACCGCTGCTGGATGAGTTCAAACGCTCAAGACGCGCCATCGCTGCATCAATATCGGAATCAACAGCATCCATCGCGCTATAGCCCTCGCGAAGCGCCTTTTCAATCTGAATTCCTGCTGCCCGACCAAATACAACCAGATCCAGCAGCGAGTTGCCGCCCAATCGATTAGCGCCATGGACAGATACACAAGCCACTTCACCACAAGCATACAGGCCGTCAACAACCTCATCGACACCATCAACATTTTGGGTCAACGCTTGCCCACCAACATTGGTCGGGATACCGCCCATCATGTAGTGACAAGTCGGTACGACCGGTACTGGCGCTTTAACCGGGTCAACATGAGCAAATGTTTTCGACAACTCACAAATCCCCGGCAAACGAAGATTCAACGTTTCTTCACCGAGATGATCCAGTTTCAACAATACGTGATCTTTGTTCGGTCCACAGCCGCGTCCTTCAAGAATCTCCAACACCATTGAACGCGCAACAACATCCCGACCAGCCAGATCTTTAGCATTCGGAGCATAGCGCTCCATGAACCGCTCACCCTCACTATTGATCAGGTAACCACCTTCACCTCGGCAACCTTCAGTAACCAGTACACCCGCATCCGCGATACCGGTCGGATGGAATTGCCACATTTCCATATCCTGGGCTGGGAAACCTGCTCTCAACGCCATACCCATACCGTCACCGGTGTTAATCAAGGCATTGGTGGTTGAAGAGTAAATACGACCTGCACCACCAGTCGCCAATACCGTTACTTTGGAACGAATATAGACGGTTTCGCCCGTCTCGATACAGATCGCGATAATTCCAACAACAGCACCTTTAGCGTTCTTGACCATGTCCACGGCGTACCACTCATTCAAGAACGTGGTTCCACCTTTAAGGTTGGCTTGATAAAGGGTGTGCAACAAAGCATGACCAGTCCGGTCTGCTGCAGCACAGGTCCGCGCTGCCTGCCCGCCTTTACCGAAATCTTTGGACTGACCGCCAAATGGACGCTGATAGATTCGCCCGGTCTCTGTTCTGGAGAATGGCAGACCCATGTGATCCAACTCAAATACCGCCTGCGGACCGACCGAGCACATGTACTCGATAGCATCCTGATCACCGATGTAGTCGGAGCCTTTAACGGTATCAAACATGTGCCAGCGCCAGTCATCATTCGGATCTGCACTTGCGATCGCACAGGTAATTCCACCCTGAGCAGAAACGGTGTGCGAACGGGTCGGGAAAACTTTTGTTACACAGGCCGTTTTAATTCCCGCTTCTGTTAATTGCAGAGCTGCCCGCATGCCTGCGCCACCGCCGCCAACGACGATCGCATCATAGGTTAAAGTACGAAGATTAGACATATTTTTTACAGCCCCCACAGAATATCAATTGTCCACACAACATAGACAAACATCACCGTTCCACAGCCAGCCTGAAACAGGAATCGCACTGCGCTGTTTTTCAGGTAATCGGTAGATACGGTCCACATTCCAATCCATGCGTGAGCCGCCAGTGAAACCAGCGCCATAAGCGTGAAGACACGCATCCACGTTTGTTCAAAAAGACCTTTCCAGGCCTCGAAAGTCAAATCAGCACCAAATGTCAGGTAGACCAACAAATAAAGAAAATAAAGCGCCAACACAACAGCACTAACACGCTGGACCATCCAGTCGTATACACCACTGCGTCCTAAATTCGTAACACTGGCTACCATATGATTACTCCTGCCAATAAGGTCAACACAATTGAGACAACCAGGGTTACCTTAGCACCCAGAAGCCCGCTTTCTAGTGTTTCGCCGATGCCTATATCCATCAGCAAATGTTTAACTCCCGCAACCATGTGGTATAGCAACGCGGCCAATATACCCCACAGTACAAGCTTGGCAAAAAAGCCCTGCAATGCTTCCTGAAGCGCAAGGAACGACTCCTTACTCTCCAGTGACGCACCAAGTGCGCACAGCAGAAAAGCAATGGCTACAAACAAGATCACTCCGGAGATCCTGTGCAGGATCGACGTAATTGCCGGGAGTGGAAACTGAAATTTTGACAAATCGAGGTTAACTGGTCTTTTGTTGTTCACAGCTCTTTCACACTCTACGATGGCCTCGTTAAAGGCGAGTTAATTGGTAGTGCACAAAGAAGTCCGACGGTGTCCGCCGGCCGCCCTGAACACAAATCCCCTGCCCTGAGTTCAAATCCAGATCGAAACGAAACTACAATAGACGACTACCAGACCTGGCAACGGGTTACGTCTCTCCTATATATGGATATAGAAAATGACATCCGCTTACTTGCTCTGATACTCCCCTGTTACAGTCTGCGAAAGCAATCATCAAACTGGTCTTGCCGGTTATCGTTCGACAACTCCAGTACGTAAGCCAAAGCTTTGCGTACCATTAAGACCAGGGACTCGCTTTACTGAATCTGAAATCGAGCCCCGAAGTTACGGCAAACCTGATAGTTTTACCTAAGCAGAGGTTCATGACTCACTGATCGGTAAGCTGACTATCAAATATGTCTTAAACAACGTTGGCTGGGAAGGTTGCACATCAATGCAGATATTTGCAATTACAAAAGAAATGAGTCTTCGCATCCCTCTCGCAAGAGACAAACACACACATCTCAGGCGATTCCGGGTACGGGATTATAGAGTCCCACCTCACAAATTACAAACTTATTAAACCGATAGCATCGTTTTGGTACAACACACCTAATATAGACCTAAAATCCAACTTTACATGCACCAAATTAGTATTTATCCGCCCTAAATAAATGCATTTTTTACCTAATTCAGGCTAAAGTTTAATAATTCGTCGATTTCTGATTGACAAAAAACATTGAGGCCATATAGTTTTCGCGCCTTAAGTTAATTGCCCATACACATGCGATGAAAAGACCAACCACAAAATGGTAATGGTTACTGGCAACTAATCATCGAATTCGGCAATATTTAACCCTAGATGTTTGCAGATAACGTTAACCACTTTATGACAGCTAGCCGGAACAACCGGTCTAAATGTCACGGCCATGGGAAGTGCACAGGATTGATCGGCGAGTGACTCAGTGGACTGGATTTGTCATAATGCAAAGTTTAGATAAAGCGAAAAAACCGGAAATAGGAGAGCACCATGTCTGATAAAAAAGCACAGTTATCGGTGGGTGGCAAGACAATTGATCTGCCAGTATATTCTGGCACCGAAGGTCCAGACGTAATTGATGTAAGAGGCCTGGTTGCAGAGGGCGTGTTCACATATGACCCCGGCTTTGTTTCAACAGCTGCATGTGAATCACAGATCACATACATAGATGGCGCGAATGGTATTTTGTTGCATCGCGGCTACCCCATCGAACAACTTGCTGAGAAATCAGATTACCTTGAAACCTGTTTTTTACTTCTTCACGGTGAACTGCCTACTCCAGAAGAAAGTGAGAAATTCCGCAACACTGTGAAAAACCACACGATGGTTCACGACCAGGTAATCCACTTCTTCAACGGTTTCCGACGAGATGCCCACCCAATGGCAATCATGTGTGGCGTGGTCGGAGCATTGTCGGCGTTCTACCATGACTCCATGGACTTTTCGGACCAGGAGCATCGTGAAATTGCAGCATTCCGACTGATCGCAAAAATGCCAACTTTGGCAGCCATGTGTTACAAGTACTCAATGGGTCAACCATTTATGTACCCACGAAATGATCTGAGCTACTCAGAGAACTTCCTGCACATGATGTTTGGCACCCCATGTGAAGAATACCAGCCAAACAAAACGCTGGCCAAAGCAATGGATCGCATCTTCCTTCTGCATGCAGATCATGAGCAAAACGCTTCAACCTCTACAGTTCGACTTGCTGGCTCCACTGGAGCGAACCCATTCGCCTGTATCGCATCCGGCATCGCAGCACTGTGGGGCCCTGCACACGGTGGCGCAAACGAAGCTGTGCTGACCATGCTTGAAGAAATCGGTGACGAGGCAAACATTCCAGAGTTCATCGAAAAAGCGAAAGACAAAAATGACCCATTCCGCCTGATGGGCTTCGGTCACCGTGTATACAAAAACTTTGATCCACGTGCAAAAGTAATGCGTCAGACTTGTAATGAAGTCCTGACCGAACTGGGCCTGGAAGATGACCCATTGCTAAAGATTGCGATGCGACTGGAGCAAATCGCACTGGAAGACGAATACTTTGTGAAACGCCAGCTGTATCCTAACGTAGATTTCTACTCCGGTATCATTCTGAAGGCAGTTGGTATCCCGGTTTCCATGTTCACGGTAATCTTCGCCATGTCGCGTACGATTGGCTGGTTCGCACACTGGAATGAAATGATTTCCGGCAGCTACCGAATTGGTCGTCCTCGCCAGCTGTACACGGGTTACACCAAGCGGGACTACCCGACTGAATAATGCCGTGTAATAGCAATATTGCAAGCAATTAAAAAAGGGGCGAAAGCCCCTTTTTTAACTTTTGATACAACAGAAAATAACGCTTTCTGAATTACGCTTTTTTCTTCTTCGCTGCCGCCGCTCCTTTTGTTGCTTTAGCGGCTTTCTTGTTCTGCTCAACCCATTTACCACCCTCGTAAAAAGCAGACCACCCCGTCGCCTTGCCCTCAACTTCCGACATCAGGTATTGCTCCTTGGTCTTGCGACTATAGCGGATAACCGCAGGCTCGCCATCGGGGTCAGCAACCGGACCGGAAAACAAGAAATGATACTTTTCATCAATTTCTTCCTTGTGCGGCAACAACTCTTTCAACAATGGCGCTCGAGTCTCCCGATTCTTTGGAAACTTACTGGCAGCCAGAAAAAGACCTGAAGCCCCATCGCGCAAAACGTAGGTGTCTTCCACTTTCTCGCAATTTAACTCTGGCATCGGCACCGGATCCATTTTCGGCGGCGCAGGCTCACCATTCTTTAACAACTTCCGGGTATTACTGCAATCATCGGCCGTGCAACCGAAATACTTGCCAAAGCGCCCGGTTTTCAGCTGCATATCCGAACCACACTTGTCACACTCCAAAACTGGCCCATCGTAACCCTTGATTTTGAAGTTACCCAATTCGATGTCATAGCCAGTGCAATCCGGATTATTGCCACAGATGTGTAGTTTACGCTTTTCATCCAGCAAGTAACTATTCATTGCAGTGCCACAGATGGCGCATCGATGCTTCTTCATCAATAGCCGGGATTCACCTTCCTCATCCTCATCAGCATTGACGACCTCATCACCAGAGATAAGATTAATAGTATTTTTGCAGCGCTCCTTGGGCGGCAAAGCATAACCTGAGCAACCCAGAAATACGCCAGTACTGGCAGTCCGTATCTGCATCGGCCGCCCACAATCGGTACAGGTAATATCCGTTTCCACAGGCTGATTTACGCGCATCCCGCCCTCGTCAGACTCAGCCTTGCTCAGTTTGCCCGTAAAACCGGAATAAAACTCATTTAATACCGCTTTCCATTCCAGCTTGCCGGTTGCAATGTCATCTAGCCGCTCTTCCAATTGCGCGGTAAATCCATAATCCATCAAATCATCAAACGATTCAGAAAGGCGATCAGTTACTATATCGCCAATTTTTTCCGCATAAAAGCGGCGATTCTGGAGTGTCACATAACCCCGATCCTGAATCGTGGATATGATCGAAGCATAGGTCGAGGGCCGACCAATGCCCCGTTTTTCCAACTCTTTAACCAAAGCGGCTTCAGAATAACGCGGCGAAGGCTTGGTAAAGTGCTGCTTCGGATCCAGCGCTTTGAGCCCCATCGCCTCGCCTTGCTTAACATCCGGCAAAACCAGAGAGTCATCTTTTTTCATGTAAGCGGGTAACGCTTTCAAGTAACCGTCGAATTTCATAATCCGACCACGGGCCCGCAATTCAAAGTCACCCGCCTGCACAGTGATTGAAGAACTCAAATATTGAGCATCACTCATCTGACAAGCCACAAACTGACTCCAGACCAACTCATACAGGCGCTCAGCATCTTTCTCAAGACCGGAAATATCCACCGCCTTGACATTTACATCTGACGGCCTAATCGCCTCATGCGCTTCCTGAGCGCCTTCTTTGCTCGAATAGTTCCGTGCTTCAGGGGGCAAGTAAGACGAACCATATTGACTGTCAATAAAGCCTCTACAGGACTCCACAGCCTCAGCACTAAGATTTGTTGAATCCGTTCGCATGTAAGTGATGTAACCCGCCTCATAGAGGCGCTGGGCTAACTTCATCGTCTTTTTAACGCTAAAACCCAGTCTGTTGCTCGCTGCCTGCTGCAACGTTGAAGTGATAAACGGAGCATTCGGCTTGGAGCTTGTCGGTTTGTCTTCACGCTGCAGAACCCGGTAGTTAGCCCCCTGGAGCAATGCCAACAAACTATCGGTATCGTCTTTACTCGTTGGACGGAACGCTTTCCCCATATACTTCGAAACTTGCATCCGAAGAGGAGAATTCTCTTGGGTCAACAGATCGGCAAAGACTTCCCAATATTCTTCCGGGATGAATGCGTTGATCTCACGCTCGCGCTCGACAATCAACTTTACAGCAACGGACTGGACCCGACCGGCGGATAATCCACGCGCGACTTTCGCCCACAGGAGAGGTGACACCATGTAACCAACAACACGGTCGAGAAAGCGACGTGCCTGTTGTGCATTTACACGGTTAGTATCAAGCGATGATGGTTGCTGAAAGGCTTCACTGATCGCTTTTTTAGTGATTTCATTAAAAACCACTCTCCGGTATCGACTTTCATCACCGCCAATGGCTTCAGTCAAATGCCAGGCAATGGCCTCCCCCTCTCTATCCAAATCCGTAGCCAGATAGATTTCATCGGCACTTTCTGCCAATCGTTGTAATTCAGAGACAACTTTCTCTTTGTCAGGCAAGATTTGATACTGCGCTTTCCAATCGGATTCCGGATCGACTCCCATCCGATTTACCAATTGCTCCTTTGCTTTTCGCTTTTTATAAACCGCTTTCTCTTCAGGGCTCATTTTTCGCGTTTGAGCAGCAATTCGCGCGCGCTCTTTTGGATCAGTTGTGGATCCTGATCCAGTTGTGGGCAAATCTCGGATATGCCCCACACTCGACTTGACGACAAACTTTGACCCCAAGTACTTGTTAATTGTCTTTGCCTTGGCTGGCGATTCCACAATGACCAGTGATTTTCCCATATTTGGATTTGTCCGGTTTTCTGATAAATTGCAACTCTGCGCTTAAAATTCGTGGCGACATATATAAGTGGTTGTAGCTCAAGGGTCAAGGTATTACCAAAACTTTGTTAAAAATATCTTGTTTTAACGTGCCCGCCCTTTTGCCCCCAGGAAGCAATATTTCGTTTTTTGGCGACTTTTAATGCCATCTTTTTACGCTAGACTTATCAGTAACTTAAGCGCAACGCCTAAAATGAATCGGGCACAGCAATCGCACAGGCTGAATTTCGCTTTAAATTAACTTTAGCAAATGGAACATATTTTACGGATATGATGTATTGGATAGGCCTCGGTTTTTTAGGAATAGTCTTCATTGCTGCCATAATATTCAGCTCTATCGCTTATAAACGCCAACAAGCGCTTTATTTGAAGCGCAGCCAAATCAGACAGCACAAAAGGACACTTGAAGAGCTTAATGAATTGCAACACACTTTATTGCGGGTTGACCCAGAGATGGAACTGGTACAACTGATTCAGATGAAAGCTGTGCAAATCCATCAGAAAATCACTCAGATTGATCCAGGCGCGACGGTCTACGCTGACGAGCTAAAAAATCAAAGTGAACGATTGAAGCAATACCAAGAAAAGAAGAAAAATCCCGACGCGAACTATGCACTGAATAACGATAACGATATCGAAATTACCAACTTACACCTTAACGGCATCTTCAAAATGCTGGTAAAAGCCAAAAAGTCAGGCAACTTGCCAGAGGGTAGATTCAAACACTTTGCAGGCCATTTGCAAAATCTAAAACTTAATATTGAAGTCAGTAGTCACAGACATCAGGCGGAACGATATCTCGCAGAAAATGACCGGGTTATGGCGCAAACCCACCTGAAACTCGCGCGCGAAGCACTGCGCAGCACCAAACTGGATTTTCCGGAAAAAGCCGAGCAAATTCGAGAACTTACCACTAACATCAAACAAGTTATGGCGGGCTATATTGGCGAACAAAATAAACCCAAATCAAACGACACCACCGCACCGTCGAATACCACTCCAGCCCAGGAAAAAGTAGCCGAAACTGAGGGTCTCAAGAAAAAGTTTTAGCCCCTGTACATCTCCCCCACTTCTTCCACTCTACAACCCCGCCCCCGTCCAATAAGAGCAGACAAAAAATAGGCCACTGGTAAGGTGGCCTATTTTTTTAAACGAGAACGTCCGGGGAGCAGACTACTGGGTTAACTCCAGCAACAACTTGTTCAATCGACTGACGTAACTACCAGGATCTTTCAAATGCTCTCCGCCTGCAAGATTGGCCTGATCGAACAGAATCCAGGCTAAATCATTGAAACGATCGTCATTCTGTTCTTCATTCAAGCGCCCTACCAGAGGATGCTCTGGATTGATTTCAAAGGTCGGCTTGGCATCAGGCATAGCCTGACCTGCAGCTTCCATAATCTGTCGCATCTGGAGCCCCATATCATTCTTGCCAACAACCAGACAAGCAGGAGAATCCGTCAAACGATTAGTTACCCGCACATCCTGAACCTGGTCTTTGAGTAACTCTTTCAGTTGATTCAACAGGCTTTCGAACTTCTTGCTTGCTTCTTCAACTTGCTTTTTGTCATCCTCATCTTCCACTTTGCCGAGATCCAACTCACCCTTGGCAACGTTTTCGAATGATTTCCCGTCGTATTCAAACAAGTGACTCATCATCCACTCATCAATACGATCATACATTACCAATACTTCGATGCCTTTCTTACGGAACACTTCCAGATGCGGACTGCTCAGACCTGCAGCGAAATTATCAGCGGTAATATAGTAGATCTTGTCTTGGCCTTCTTTCATTCGACCGATGTAATCGTCCAGAGACTGGTCCTGATCCGACTTACCCGTATGGGTCGAAGCAAAACGCAACAACTTGCAGACTTTTTCCCGGTTATTGAAATCTTCAGCGGGACCTTCCTTCATAACTTGCCCAAACTCTTTCCAGAATGATGCAAATTTTTCAGGTTCGTTCTTCGCCAGCTTGGCCAGGTTATCCAAAACCCGTTTAGTCAACGCGCTGCGCATACTATCAACAGCATCATCGCTCTGCAGAATTTCCCGCGAGACATTCAGTGACAGATCAGCAGTATCAACCACACCTTTTATAAATCTCAGATAAAGCGGCAGAAACTGTTCTGCATCATCCATGATAAAGACACGCTGAACGTAGAGCTTCAGGCCCCGGGGCGCTTCACGATTATAGAGATCAAACGGTGCACGAGCAGGAACATACAGCAGACTGGTGTATTCCAGCTTACCCTCTACCTTATTATGAGACCACAACAATGGATCCTGAAAATCATGAGAAATGTGCTTGTAGAACTCTTTATAGTCCTCGTCTTTCAGCTCATTACGCGGCACAGTCCAAAGTGCAGTCGCCTCATTGATCGTTTCATCTTTTGGCTCTTCTGGTGACGCCTCTTCCCCTTCCGGATTAGGCATCGGCTCTGATTTCATCACCACAGGAAACGAGATGTGATCCGAGTACTTTTTAACCAAACCACGTAAACGCCAACCGTCCGCAAACTCTTTACATTCTTCCTTGAGGTGCAGCGTAATCCGGGTACCACGATCTTCTTTTTCAACCGTAGCAATGGTAAATTCACCATCACCTTCCGAGATCCACTGTACCGCTTCTTCTTTCGCTACACCGGCTTTACGGGTAACCACTTCAACTTTATCTGCGACGATAAATGCTGAATAGAATCCCACACCAAATTGACCGATCAGACTGGAATCTTTCTTCTGATCACCACTGAGGTTTTTCAAAAACTCGGCAGTACCGGATTTCGCAATTGTACCGAGATTCGAGATAACCTCCTCACGCACCATACCGATACCGTTGTCATCGATGGACAACGTTCCCTGATCTTTATCAAACTCAAGTCGAATCTTCAGATCAGAATCGTTTTCGTACAATGCATCATTCGACAATGCCTCGAAACGTAATTTATCTTCAGCATCTGACGCATTCGATATCAGTTCTCGAAGGAATATTTCTTTGTTGCTGTAGAGAGAATGAATCATCAAGTGCAACAATTGCTTCACTTCGGTTTGAAAGCCAAGGGTCTCTTTCTTCGCTTCAACTGACATAGTGTTACCGTCTCCTGTTCTTTTATCTTTAGCGTTGACCAACCGGGCCCCTACCCGGGAAGAGGCGACATCAGAAACTGATTAGCCTCTCGTCATGATGTGAAGAGAAATGGGGTCGGTTTTAAACATTTCAAGCAAAAAAGTTAAAATCAATCCAGGGCATCAAAAATAAAATGTGCACGTGCGGTAGCAATCGGCTTGGTTCGCGATGCCTGCCAGGCATTAACAATCACATTGGCAACCCGGTTTCCCTGACGCGTCAATTGACACTCAACAAACGTATCCCGATTCAAACCTGCACGCAAATAATCCAAAGAGAAGTCAACAATGCGCGGCAGTTTGGGCGTATCCTGATACATGATCAAATACAGTGATGCGGAGATTTCCATAAAGCCCCCGAGCACCCCACCATGAATCGCTGGCAGTATCGGGTTTCCCAAATTACTTGCCCGCTGGGGCAGCTTGAATATCACATCATCGCCAAAACACTCACAGGTTACCCCAATCGTTTGTGCATAGGGGATCAGCCCGACCAGTTCGGAATAGTCCCCAGTTTTTTGGGCTTTTTCTGCGATCACTCTCAAATTCATTGTATTTGATCTCCCGCAATGGCCTGTCCTGGAATTTGAAACTGCGAAATATCGCCGCCGCCTTCTTCAATGTACCGTCGAAAAGCTTCCGGTGAATTTTCCTTGCCAATCCTCATAAAAGTCGCTACGCAATTCGCAACCATGCGCTCTTTACCACCGTCTTCCACCTCCTGAAAGGCTTCACAGCGGGTGAAAATGATATTGTCGGTGATTCGATATGCTTTAGCTCTTGCGAACACGGGCAGCCTGGGCATTGCAGGTCGCATGTAATCTACCCGTAAGTCCAGCGTCGGACACAATTCGAATTCCGGCAATGCACACAGGATTACAGTCCCGGAAGCGGTATCCATCAACGTTGTGATTGCCCCCCCGTGAATGACACCATTATCAGGGTTGCCCACAATTTTTTCCTGATAGGGCAACTTCAGCAGCAAATGATTTTTACCGGCTTGGACAGGTGAGATACCCAGCTCCTGGCATTGCGCAAGCACGCCGACAAATCGAGATGCCCGATCAAATAGGGCTTGTTCACTGGTCATCTTTCCTCCTGGTCGCCAGCTTTCGCGACACAATTAAAACAGCAATTAACAAATTATTGACACACGCGGCCAATAAACAACATGTACTCGAGCCTAGGATTGCCCAGCCCCCTCATCCTCAAAAACTTTGCCAGCTCTAAGTGCCTTTAACGCTCGGGATTCGAACTCGCGATGGTGCAATATAACCACGACCGCAGTGGATATTACCATAAACAGAACAGGGTGAACGAACCAGCTCAATACCGCCAGTGCGTAATAATAAGAACGCAAGCCCAGGTTAAATGCATCACCCGCATGATTGGCAACCTGGGCGGCGGATTGTGCAAACGCCTCCCTTGCTCGGGGACTGACTTTCGATTCACTCGCCAACGGCGCGCTGCCAATCAATACCGCACAAAAATTATACTGACGCATTGCCCAAGTAAATTTGAAAAAAGCGTAGACAAACACCACCATCATCACGCTCAATTTGATTTCCCACATCATGCGCGAATTAAGGTGGGCAAACGGGATATCACTGAATAATTCAAGCGCTTTGTCGGTATACCCCAGCGCAGTGAGTATACCTGCAATGATCAGAAGGCTACTTGAAGCGAAAAAAGCACCATTACGCTCCAGATTACCCACCACAGAGGCATCAGCAATACGATTCTCCCGCATCAGAAAACGGCTCATCCAATCCGCTCGATAAAGATCTAATGTATTTGACAGACTGGGAACGGATTTCGATTTACGGGAGGAATAAACACCATAGCCAATCCAACACACGAGAAACCAGACTAAAGCAACGATATCCAGCAAATTTGATTCTGTGAAACTCATAAATTTTTTACGTTCCCCTCGGCCATTCAGGCAGTAAGCCTGATACTATTATTAACAATTGATCACAGCTCGCCTGGATCGCCCTGAATTTGTCTGGATCGTTTAAAAAAAGGACTCGACTGCCCTATGCACTACTCAAAGGTAATATTAACCATTATCTGCAGCTTTACGGTTCTCTGGCTATCGGGATGCGCCGTAAACCCGGTCACCGGTGAAAGTCAGCTGATGATTATCTCAGAAGCTGAGGAAATTAAAATAGGACAAGAGCAGTATGCGCCTGCCCAGCAATCCCAAGGAGGCCAATTCTATCTTGATCCAGAGCTGACTTTTTATTTAAAAACCGTAGGCAACAAACTTGCGCAGGTTAGTGATCGGCCAGATCTTCCCTATGAATTCGTGGTATTGAACAATTCGGTTCCAAATGCCTGGGCGCTGCCTTCAGGCAAAATTGCAGTCAACCGCGGGCTGCTGATAGAACTTGACAATGAAGCACAGCTGGCTGCAGTGCTTGGTCATGAAATCGTCCATGCCGCAGCACGACACAGCGCGCAACGGATGCAGCAGGGCATGTTAGCCAACGTTGCTGTCGCGGGCCTGGGGATGGCACTTGGTGAAAATGAATATGCAGGTCTGGTGATGGGTGGAGCAGCGCTTGGTGCAAAACTGACAATGGCCAAATATGGTCGCGACCATGAACTGGAGTCTGATCATTATGGCATGAAGTACATGTCCAAAGCAGGCTATGACCTCAACGAAGCCGTTACACTGCAGGAAATCTTCGTCAGACTTTCCGAAGGGCGCAAAAGCGGCTGGCTGGATGGTCTGTTCGCCTCCCATCCGCCATCCCCTGAGCGTGTCGAAGAAAACCGGAAGACGGCACAGGATTTTCCGCCAGGAAATTTCAAAGGAACCCAGGCTTATCAAACGGCAACCGCATACTTGAGAAAAACAAAACCCGCATATGATGCTCACGATAAAGCATTAAATGCCGCACAAAAGAAAAACTATTCCGAAGGACTGGAGCTAGTCAATAGTGCGCTCAGAATAGAACCTAATGAAGCAATGTTCTATGCGCTTCGAGGCGATATCTATCAAGCCCAAGGGAATGACCGGGCGGCACTGAAAGATTACGACAAAGCGGTGGCACTGTATCCAGAATTATTTTCCAACTATCTGAAACGCGGCCAGAGTAACGAAAAGCTGGGCAATGATAAGCAGGCAGAATCAGACTATGCAAAGAGCAATACCCTGCTGCCGACGGCACTGGCAACCCTTAAACTTGGGACGTTAGCTGTGAACCAGGGAAATACCCGCAAAGCACAAAGCTATTTCTCACAGCTTGAATCGGCTCAAGGCGTGTATGGTGATCAAGCCAGATTACAGCTGGCTCAAATTGAACTCCCGGATAACCCGTCCAAATATCTGAAAACCCAACTCAAAGTTAACCGTAAAGGCGAAGTGCTCATCGCGGTTGTGAATCAGTCAGGCATTAATGTTCAGATAAGCCGGGTCGAAACCATTTTATATGATTCAGCCGGTAATGCCGTGGCCCGAAAATTCTGGTCGTTCCCTTACAAGATTAAAGCGGGAGAGCGGAGCCCATTTGTCAAAGACCCAGTTGCGAACCCACTCCCCAAAGGGTACAAGCTCAAAACTCAAGTCGTTGAAGCCCGATTACTGTAGTTGCCACTGGATTACTGTAGTTGCCATTGGATTACTGTAGTTGCCGCAGGATTAACTGCTTTATCGTTTTCACCGTTTGTTCAGGGTATTGCTGCATAAAACAATGCCCGCCCGAAACTTTCCGAGCAGCAATCCAGGCTTGATTACGATGTAACCGACCTGCAGATTTTGCGACAAACGGAAAACTGTCTTCACCATACAGAATCTGAGTTGGGGTATCAATTTTGGCCAACATTGACCAAAGTCGATCAGGAACAGTGGCAAAAATTTCAGCCTCTCTTTCTGGTTTGCACTTCAACGACGCCAATCCCCCCTCCTCATCCTGCGAGATAGCGTATTGCACAAAAGCTTGGAGCGCTCGCTCACTCCAGCCTTTGTATGTGCCCCGGTTATGCAAGGACTGGAAGGCTTGCTCCCGGCTCGACCATTGACTACGACGCTTGAGTGTCTGTTTGCTCAGTTGGTTGATCGGCCCTAACCCCAACCACTCTGACACCGTAACCGCGCCAATCATCGAACGGCTGAACAAAACCGGATCCAGGAGAATGGCCATATCGAACAGCTCTGGAAATTCGGAAACCAGTAACGCACTCAATACTCCGCCAAAACTGTGCCCTAGCGCAATTTTGGCAACCCCCTGCCAAGGTGAAAGTTTCTCTCGCCATATCGCAGCACAAACCCGGGCGTTACCATTCCAACCCCAGAATGTATCGCCACCGTCACTATCACCATGACCCTGGACATCACTGATGAATATATCGAATTCCGACTGTAATCGGGCTAACATGGGCTCATAAACGAGACCACAAAAGCCATTTCCATGGATAAAGTGAATAACCGGTTTACCTGTAACCGGCGTGTGCCAGCCCCGGAGAGTAACGCCGTCATACTCATACGACCATGGCAGCAGATCCTTTACAAAAGTACTATCAAGCTTCACCTTTAATCCTCATATTCAAGTTCCCAAAGCGCCACTCTAATCCATCAGCTCCAACCAACCGGTTCTGATCAATGTAATGCAGCCTTGATCGGCAAAGAAGCCATAATCGTCGCTTCCTCATCAAGAAGTTCATCCAGTCTTGAGGCAACCTCTTCCAAGGAAAAATATTTCAAAGCAAGATCCACAAACAATATGTGATGGCGCGCTTCCGACGCCGTGATTGAGAGATAGAATTTTTTCAAATTACCTTCGGGAAGTGCATCAGCGATCAACCCGAAACGCTCGTGACCCCGGGCTTCAACAATGCTCGCAATTAACAAACGGTCGAGCATGTACACATCGCTACCTTTACGCATCAACCTTCGGAAACGGTTAACATAGTCGTCAGGCGCATCAGCGAGCAATTCCAGTCCCCGCCCCTGAATTAACTTAATCACCTCTCGAAAGTGAACCAGTTCTTCCACTGCAAGCTCTGCCATTGCCGCCACTAAATCTTTCCGATCCGGATAATGAGAAAGCAATGATATTGCCATGCCCGATGCCTTCTTCTCAGCTGACGCATGGTCTAGCAAAAAAGCATCAAAATCAGCCATCACCACTTCCACCCAAGCAAGCGGAGAAGCATAACGTAACGAAAAATTCCGGACTTCATCCAATACCGGATTAACTAACTGAGTTTTCTTCATAAAAGTTACATACTCGTACAACAAAATAAACACAGAGGTTCAGGCATGGTAACGAAAAGGCCGCAAACAATCATCAAACTGATTAAAATGTGGCTTGGGTTGTCCTTTACAAGGGCCTGTGACCTCCTATACTTAAGTGAGCTGAAGATACAGCGTGATCCATGGACGTTTAACTGTGCAGCCTTCCGATTACTACCTTCCGTACCATCAGTAGCGCCCCGCCATGTTACTCCCCGGAATTCTGGATTTATCAGCAACACAAAACAGCTCGGAAACAGCATAAAACAGGCAAAACCATGCTTCCCGACTGATATTTACTCAAGTTATTGTTCAACTACGTTAAAGTTTCAGGTGTTATTTATGTCTACCATTACTGGCCGCGTAAAGTGGTTTAACGAATCAAAGGGATTTGGGTTTCTGGAGCGTGATGATGGGCCGGATGTATTTGTCCATTTCAGCGCGATTACTGGCTCGGGTTTCAAGACTCTGGCAGAAGGTCAAGCGGTAAAATTCACAGTCACACAAGGTCAGAAAGGTCCTCAAGCTGAAAACGTAGAGAAAATCTGAATTCAATCGCAATAAATAAACTGCATTCTCTTATAGCAGCGCATTAAAAGGCGCGCTTTCTGTTGGGCACTGTTCCCAAGGCGGGAAATTAATTTCCCGCCACGCCTGATCAGAAAATATTCTAAATACTTTGCAATACGCTTGCAGGCGAAACTCGAATAACTCGCCTTAATTGAGTCCAACCAATCAGCGCAATGCCAAGAGCCGAGAGAAAAATAATCAGCATACCAGACTGCCAATGCAGAGCCATTTCCAGATCAAATACCTGAGTCATAAGCAACGCAACGACAACTTCCGCCCCAACAAACGCAATACATGCAGATACCAGCCCAACAATCGCAAACTCGTAGACCTGACCACCCTGGACAAGACGGCGACTCCCCCCTAAAGCCCTGTAGATTGCACCCTCCTGGAGACGTTCCTGCAAGGTAACATTAACAATCGCCATCATGACCAGTACCGCCCCGACCAAGATCAATCCCATCACCAGTTCAACAGCGAAGGATACCTGGCTAATCACGTGCTGAATCCGCGCAATCAGTTGATCCACCTCCAATACTGTGACCGTTGGAAATTGCTGATTTATTGCATTCAACACTGACTTGTTCCCGGGCTCAAGATGGAAGCTGGTAATATAGGTTGCAGGGAAGTCCGACAGTGCACCGGGCTCAAAGATCATATAAAAATTAGGGCGCATGCTATCCCATTGCACTGAACGGACACTTGTAACCTGAGCACGAAAGGGTTGTGCTCCCACCTGAAATGTCAACACATCGTTAACGGTGACACCTAGTCGTTCAGCCAATTTAGACTCAATAGACACCGCCGGAAATTCGCCTTGCACATCACCAATCAACTCTGGCCACCAGGCCCCCTCTAGCAATTCGTTATCTGCAGGCAACATCTCGGCCCAGGTTAGATTAAGTTCACGGTTCAGTGCGTTGACATTTTTCTCTTTTGAGACGGCCTCTTTTACTGCAATGTCATTTATCTCAACTAATCGACCACGCACCATCGGATAAAACCCGGAGGTCTTCAACCCATGCTCAGCCAACACCTCTTCCATTCCCTCAAAATCGTAGGTGGCAATATTGATCAAAAAATGATTGGGTGTACCTTCGGGAAGCTGTGCCTGCCATTCAGAGAGCATTGATGTGCGAACCAAATACAGAACAGAGAAAATCATGATTGCCATCGCAAAGGCAAACAGCTGCAACTGCACCTGCCAACGTCGACGGAAAAACGAATTGAGTGCTAACTTCAGAGCTTGTCCTGTGCTGCTTTGAAATACCTGCCTTTGCAATGTGGAGGCGACCAAAGAAGTCAATAGGCGATAAATTATCAGGACCAGCACAAACAGCACACACAACCCTAACGCCATCGCTCCCAGCGTTGCGGCGTTACCTGTGAAGTAATAGACCAGCACAATCATACCCAGAATTGGCATGAGCCAGAACAAAGCAGAAAAACGCTCACCAGATTGAACTGACGCAAGCACAACGGCCGGAGACACGCCTTTAAAGTGTCGCAACAATGGGACGATGAAGCAGAACATGCACAGAAAAGCAGTTCCCCAGCTGGCCAGCAAAACAGGCCCCGTTAACGTCAGTGTCCAGACTGACACTGATTCTAAAGCAAACACATTATCGAGAAGAGATAATGACACCGCAAGTATACCGCCAGCCAAGATCGTCCCTATTACCGCACCGAGCAGCGTAAAGATCAAAAACATACGGAGATAGATGCTCATCAGCTGCCCACTGGTCAGCCCCAGAGCCTTTAATATCCCCACTTGCTTAACGTGCTGATTGGCAAAATGACGGGAACACACCGAAATAGCAACAATCGCCAGCAAGACCGCCAAACTCGCCCCAAGCATTGAGTAGCTTTCTGCTTTGTCCAGCGCTCGAGCCACAGCCGGTCTGCCTTCTTTAACCGAGATCCATTCTGCACTGGGCAGCAACTCGGGTACGAGTTTTTTTTCGAGTCGGGACAACGCAATATCTGTCCCTGAAAAATAATATCGATATGTGACTCGGCTTCCGGGCTGAACTATCCCGGCAGCCATCGCATCCTCAAAGTTCATCATTACCCGGGGGGCAAGCTGTGAAAAACCAAACTGCAAGTCTGGCTCTCGCACCAGCACCCGGGTTACTTTCAATTTAGCGTTGCCGATAGAGACCGCATCACCAATATTGACACTGAGTAAATTGAAGAGCCGCAGAGAAAGCCAAACCGTGCCGGCCTGCGGGCTCGTTCTTTCCTCAACAGCAGGCTCGCTTGGTGATTCAGAAACCAGAACCTTGCCCTTGAGCGGGTAGCCCTCGCTGACAGCTTTGACACTCACCAATTGCAAGTTATCCCCGGAAGCCAGCATCGTCGAGAAGCCGAGCCCCTGAGCACTCTGCACCTGATTCTGTTCCGCCTTGCTCTGCCAGTCAATTTGGAGTGGGCGCGAACTTTTGATCTGTCTATCCGCTGCCAGTAATTCTGACGAGCCTTGCAGCAGCGCCGAATTCAAAATCTGGGCAAAAAGAGCCACGTTGGTCATCGCACCAACAGCAATAACGAGTGCGAGCAACAAGATCCTCGCTTCCCGTGTTTTTAGTGACTGTCGGAACATCCGCCAGGCAAAATGAGTTGTCATTTACGCTCCCCAAAATTGCACGATCCTGTTTTCTATTTTGATTCTGCTTTTTCTGAATAGCAACGAATCCCGGCATACAGCAATCAATTAGACTACAATCAATCAAGCTACAATCTTGCCTTCCGCCAGATAGATTCGTCGATCACAGCGCTCTGCCAGATGTTCGTCATGGGTCACCAGCACAAGCGTTGCAGACTGTTCCTGATTCAGTTCGAACAACAAGTCCATGATGTAGCGTCCGGTTTTGGTATCGAGATTTCCTGTCGGCTCATCGGCAAAGAGTATGCGCGGAGCACAGGCAAACGCCCGCGCGATCGCAACCCGCTGCTGCTCACCGCCAGACAATTGATGAGGTAAATGGGACTGTCGATGCCCAACTCCAACTTTGGTCAGGAAGTGCTCTGCTTTGATTTTCGCCTCTTTATCACGCTTCAACTCCAAAGGTAACATGACATTTTCCAGTGCAGACAATGAAGGGATAAGTTGAAAGGATTGAAAGACAAAACCAACTTCACTCGCTCTGACTTTTGCCCGATCCTCTTCATCCATTTCAGCAATATTATTGGCATTGAGAAAGACCGCTCCCGAGCTTGGGGTATCCATACCCGCAAGAATGCTCAACAGAGTCGTCTTGCCGCTTCCTGAACTACCACAGATCGCCAGAGACTCTTGAGCCCTCACCTCTAGACTGATGCCATCCAGAATTGTCAGAGCATTCCCGGAGCTGTCTACCTTTTTGACAATATCCCGAGCACGAATCACTGCTGGAGCAGAGTTGGCGCTTACCGTATCAATCCGCTCAGTACCAGATAGCTGTAACATATTATTTTCCATAGCGATCGCTATATTCCCCAATCTAGTGGATTTCCTGCTCTGGTGGTGCACCAAAGTGACGTACTTGGCTCAACCCAAACAGCATACACCTCAATCGCTTTGCTTTACCATGAATTAAATTTAACCTGACTGTCGAATTACCAACTTCGCTTCAGAATCGTGGATTGATACACTGATGCAACATGGCACTTTGGAGATAAACATTGGCAACAACCAAGACTTTTAACAGGTATACGTCCAAAAAATTTCTTTGGTTTTCTTTTTTTAGCATTTATTTTTTCTTGGTAGCACAAGCCAGTATTACCAATGCGGACAATAAACCAGAAAATGCTACCAGGGTCAGTTCGGCTCAAGGAGAAACCATTCTCGTTCTGGGCGACAGTTTGAGTGCTGCCTACGGAATCGCCACCGAACAGGGATGGGTGCATTTATTGCGTGAAATACTCCATACCCGTGGATCCCATGATGTGATCAATGCCAGTATCAGTGGAGAAACAACAGATGGAGGTGCCAGACGCATAACCACGCTCCTGGATACACACACTCCAGATATACTTTTACTCGAACTCGGCGGCAACGATGGTTTAAGAGGATTCCCCACTCGTGTTATGCGCGACAACCTGCAACGCATTATCGATGCTGCCAAGGCAGCAAACTGCAAGGTTCACCTCATCGGAATGCACATCCCCCCCAATTACGGCCCACTCTATACGCAGCAATTTCACAACGTCTTTTATGAATTGGCCGAAGCAAACGAACTTACTTTGACTCCCTTCTTGCTGAACGGTGTGGAACTGAATGAGAAAATGATGCAATCCGACGGAATTCATCCTAGAGCTGAAGCACAACCCATCATGGCGAATAACGTTCTGCAAGCATTGGAACCGTTACTGCCCAACGGCAACAGGCCCTAATCCCTTTGATCGCCAGAGTGCACAATAAGCAAGTCACAGTTCAAACGATCCAAAACGGCTTCAGCTGTACTGCCAATAAATGGCGAATCAAAACTACTGTGCGCAACAGCTCCCATAACCATAATATCCACACTCTCATTGATCACAACATCTGGCAGAGTCGTCACCGGCTCGCCTTCAATGAAGTGACTATGAACAGTTTTTTCCAAATCATGCTGCAACGCCTGCTCGAAGGACTCTCGGTGCTTTCGCTGCGCACTCAACTTGAACTGCTCATAGTCAGCCACAATCGCATCAAGCTCCATCATTAAACCTGAAGGCACTGGATCGAAGATATGCACTGCGGAAATTTCTGCGGGCAATTGGCAAGCCAGTGTATGTGCTGCTTGCAAAATTTTCGGGCTAATGTCTTTGACTGGCAATTGCAAATCAATTGAGCTCTCTGGATGAACTGGATCGATAGCTGCCATTACATGCATGGCAGACCCCCAAGCCTGGTTTTTAAGAAATAACACTAATCGATCCGCCCCGCGAATCAGATGCCAGTCAACATGAGTGAATAACACTCGTTCAAGGAATGCATGCTCACTTGTTGGTTTAATGATAAGTTGAACATCCTGTATACGCGCATGTTCGAGAATCGCCCGGTGGATCGGACGCGCCCATACCACGTGACACTCCCAGGGCAACGTCTCGCCCCAAACCTCCGTTAACAACTCATGAACTGCTTCAGTACGTTGCCGAACGAGGTTGGCGATCACACTCTCCCGCTGCTCAGCATTAAAAAGGTGACCCATCACAACTTTCGGGTCATGCAATACGTTGAGTACATATAAATCCCCTCCAAGTCGGCTCGCAATGATTTTCGCTTTGGTTAAAGCTTCTTTTGTTGTATCAGGCTCTACCACCAATAAAATCTTTTTCATGCTGTTATTTTTCCTATCATACTTAGAACGGTAACTTAAAACCCAAAACCTGCACACTTACCGACCACATCGCTCACAAACCAACCACCATCAAAAAACTTCAATAAAAATGTCAAAAAAAGGTTGACGCTCCCCCCGGTTCGCATTAATATTCGCGCCGTTGGTTGAGGCAGATCCCCGATAGCTCAGTTGGTAGAGCAACGGACTGTTAATCCGTGGGTCGCTGGTTCGAGCCCAGCTCGGGGAGCCATTCAACTTCACTTCTGAATATTCAGCTGGTTATTGCCTGCATTTGGCACAGTTCACTTAGGCTGAACACTTTCATAGCACTAAAAAGTTCGGGGTATAGCGCAGTCTGGTAGCGCGCCTGCTTTGGGAGCAGGATGTCGGGAGTTCGAATCTCTCTACCCCGACCATTTGTATCGAATTAACCCAGTTCTCCTGACGACCTCTAAGACTAACATCAGCAGCAACACTGCGCCCCACTGACTCCTTTAAATAGTTTGCCACTCAGTACAGGCTCAATCCGACCCTATCCAACAGCGCCTGCAACCTGTAAACATATCCATGCAAAACGCAGCCCCCTTCCTATGAATGCAGGCAGGCTACCTGCTTTCTGAAAACAGACAACCCGGCCCGAACACTCCGCCTTTGCTTTAACTACTCAGGCAATTGCAGAGCATCAACAAAGTACGCCTTCAATACCCGATACAAACTCACCACATCAGAAACGGAAGCTAATTCGCGAATTGAGTGCATAGCGAACTGTGGTACACCCACATCAATAGTCCGCACACCAATTTCACCCGCAGTAAGGGGACCAATTGTACTACCGCACGCCATATCCGAGCGTACAGTAAAATATTGACAGGGCAACTGATTCAAATCACATAGATGCTTGAAATAAGAACTGGTTTCACTACTCGTGGCGTAACGCTGATTGACATTGACCTTAATTACAGGCCCTTCGCCCATTAACGGACCATGCTTTTCATCGTGTTTTCCCGGAAAATTCGGATGAATACCGTGAGCATTATCAGCAGAAATCATCAAAGATTTGGACAACACGGAGGTCAACACCTCGCCCTGACCATAAATCCGCTCCAGAACGGAGCGCAAAAATGGCCCTTGAGCCCCTTCCGCAGAGAGACTACCCACCTCTTCGTGATCATTGAATACAATCAGTGCAGGCTGACTCCCATCCGATGTTATTAAAGCCTGTAAACAAATATAACAACTCAGCAGATTATCCAGACGGGCACTGGCCAAAAATTCTGACTGAAGCCCGATAACTTCCGCCGCCTGGGTATCATAAAAAGACAATTCATAGTCCAATACCTGATCCACTTTTAAATCAGGGTATTGTTTTTCGATTTGCGCTGACAATAAAGATCTGAAGGAAACCTCTTCACCCTCTCCCACACGCATCAACACAGGCGGTAAATCGGTTTGAGGGTTTATTGAGCGCTTACTGTTCGCCTCTCTGTCCAAGTGGATCGCCAAACTGGGTATCGTGGCAATCGCTCGTTTAAAATCAATCAGCACTTTATGTAATTTGCGCTGCTTGTCCCGATAAACCACCCTACCCGCGAGAGAAAGATCTCTGTCGTACCAGGGATTCAGCAATACTCCACCATACAAATCTACACCCACCTGAAAATAGCCATGACGCTTAATTTCAGCATGAGGCTTTACTTTTAAACACGGACTATCAGTATGCGCACCAGCCATTCTGATTGCTGCTCCGCTACTTTTGTCTTGAGGCGTAATAAACGCAGCAATCGTTGATCCATTTCGTATTACAAAGTATCGCCCCCCCGCCTCCAGGCTCCAGGCCTCATTTTCAGACAATTGCTTAAAGCCCTGACTTGAAAGAATTTCCGCAACATTTTCCACGGCGTGGTAAGGTGTAGGTGAAGAGCTCAAAAATGTTTTCAGCTCAGAAATAAAACTTTCTGTTTTTAAACCACTCATATGCAAAAACAACCGACTATTTTAAACGGGGATAAAAAACATCAGTTTATCAGTTTGCCAAGGGAATCGTTACCTGAATTGCATTTCGCGCTATAATCGCGCCGTATATAACAACGAAGGCCACATCAAAGGCACCTTAATCCAAGCGATTCACTGGAACCACAGCTATTATGATACCTCCTTTTTTTCTGGACATAGACCCGAGCACACCCACCGCTAAAGGATTTCCAGCTGCAATAGCCTGGAGTCTTGCCAGCAAACAATACAAAAGCGTATTGATCAAGCCACTCGATACCTGGCTGCAAGAGGAGTCAACTGAAGTCGATATTGATTTGAACCTGCTTTTAATTCAAGGCCAGGATATCATTGATGTCGTAAGGGAAATGAATGAGGATCTGGATGGAGAAACCGTCTACGTTGACCTCACCCGTCAAACCGACATTTGGCTCGCCAAACTATTTGACGCCGTTGGCTTTGAACCTTCATTTGAAATCGAACCCTTCACCGATCTGTTTGAAGCAGTATCACAAAGTGACATTGAACAAAACATCAATCGCCTGATCGGTGAACTCGACCTCCCCCCTTACACATGCGATTCCAGAGTAATTGCACTCCTTCACTTGGCAAAAGAAGAAGACTTGTTCGAATAACGACGCCTTGGTGCAGCTGAACAATTGTAAACGGGCTAGCTCGAAACCAGCATTCGCCGGGCAGTAAGGAAGTTATCGATTGAGGCAGTGATCCGGAGCACATCCGACTCCTTTTCGGCACTCTTTAACTGCCTCTGCATCAAATCATCCTGAAGATGTTCGATAAGCCGCTGAGCTTGAAAAATAAGTGCCTCAAGTCGCTCCCCGACTTCAGGCTGCAACGAATCAGAAAAAATTGAAGGTCCACACTCAAAATGGAATGAGTGCAACAACCAAAGACGCTCAAGGAGTACGTATTCCATTTGAGACTGAAGCGATTCAGGAATCTCAACCTCACGCACAACCTTCAGCAACTGCGCCTGAATCTGCCTTGAAGTACCGGCGGCAAAAAGCTCATTCACAGTCGCCTGCCAGTCAATCGACCCCGAATGCGCTGTAGCATAATAACCAACCATCAGTGTTTGCAATGACTGACAATGAAAAAAGGCTCCACCCAATTGAGTGTATAACTCATGGTCAACATATGAAAACCTGGAATCTTTCATCACGCCCCCTTAACCTTCCAGACTATTATTAGGCTATTGTGAGTAGCAAAACGTCAAATTACCAGCACCCCCAATAAACAAAAATTCAGAATTGTGCGCAATCGCCTATATTTTGACAACACCACCTCCTCTTACCGGAAGAGAAGCGGAATTGTGAAGTACTTCAGTGCAACAAATGGTAACATACTGCAAAATACTGAACCTGCTGCTCGTTACAAGACGCTCACACTCGAATTACGAGCCCCGCGTCAAGCAGGTACGCATTCTATGCTCAGAAGTTGCTAATACGTGCCATTAACGAAACCCTCAATTAACGAAAACAATGAAGAAGTAATCGAATGATATTAGTGCGCTCTTTTCTGCTGGCCATTTCCGCCTTCATAATCTCGACCACCCTTACGTATGCTCAAGAGAAAGCCGCTGAAGATACCATCGCCCGGGAAGGCAAAGACTATGTTTCAGTAAATGCCATACTGTTCGATTATCGCTCAATTGGTCGCGATTCCCAGGCGCAAACCTTTGCGACGTCCGTCACAATGGGAACCTATATCACGGATTATGTCACGGTCGAAGTCAGAGGTGGATACGGGCTAACGACGGACAGTATTGTAGTGGGCAGCTTTACCGAAGAAGTTGAAGGTGAAGTCGATGAAAACGGTGACCCTGCAACCGTTAGGCGAAACGTGAATGCTGATGTAGGGCTTGACTACTTTTTCAGCTGGTATATCGGCCTCAGCTATCCAATGACTGAGTGGATGGATTTTCAATTGAAATACGGCTTTTCCCATGTCCAAGGTAAAGCAAAGTTCAACAAAGAGCTGGCCGATGATGACATCATTGCCGACGACTACTTGACCAGTACCTTCAGCGTAAGCTGGCTTGGTGAAGTTGATATTCGACTCACCGACAATCTTTGGGTAACAGGAGAAGTGGGCCGATTACACAGCGACACCACCACTGACATTAAAACTTTACATTTAACAACCGGTCTAAAATACTTTTTCTGATCGCCCTTCTGATAACACTATGCCACTACCAGAAGGGCCAAGTCATTATGCCCTTCTGATATCCCAGCAGTTATGAATTCTGGTATTACGAAGAAAATCACGATCAATACTGCGCTTGGTGATATCAACTACCTGATATCGTGAGCGCAACCCTTCATCCAATTTGAACTTCCGCAAATTGTTGGAAAATATCAATACTCCTCCCGGGTTCAGAAGACTGACACATTGATCTATCAACCCGCTATGATCCCGCTGAATATCAAGGATTCCGGACATTTTCTTGGAGTTAGAGAATGTCGGCGGATCCAAAAAGATCAAATCAAACCGCTCTTTGCAAGCCTTTAACCACGCAAAACAATCATCTCGAATGAATTCGTGCTGGCGTACCTCTGCCGTATTTTTTTGCAGATTACGCTTGGCCCATTCAATATACGTGTTAGACATATCCACGCTAACCGTTCTGGAAGCACCACCTTTTACCGCATGGGCTGTTACCGCCCCGGTGTAACAAAATAAATTTAAAAACGATTTACCTTTGGCGTTTTGCTGAATCCAGTGCCGAATGGGGCGATGATCCAGGAACAATCCGGTATCAAGGTAATCTGTCAGATTCACTTCCAGTCGCACACCGTATTCATTGACATCAAAAACAGCACTTTCGTCTGAAATCTTTTGATACTGAGTCGCGCCACTTTGCCTGGACCGACGCTTGTAGATAATTTTTTGTGGATTCACCGAAAACTCGTCTCGCAATACCGATAAGACTTCGAAAAAACGCTCTCTTGCAGACTCAACGGAAACCGATGCCGGTGCAACATACTCCTGCACGTGATACCAATCTTGATAAAGATCGATTGCAACCGAATACTCAGGCATATCAGCATCATACCAGCGGTAGCACTGAATCCCTTCAGAAACGAGCCATTTTTTTAATAGCTTTTGATTTTTCTTCAAGCGATTGACCAGCATTGCGGCACGTTCGGGATGAGAAACTTTCCAATTTTGTCCTCGTAGCGCACGCGCTTTGGATGGATCCAAATAGTTCTCATCCCGGAGCGAGAAACAATACAGGACACAAGGTAAAGCACCATTCATAAACTTATACGTTTTATCTGCTCGCCAGCGGGTCTGCCGGGATAAATCAGGATTCGAGGTAAATAGATACCACCATTTTTCAGCGACATCCTGTCCATGCAAATTCTCCCCGATTGCCCGATAAAGGTTCTCCAGCGCCTTCACTTCCCCCAAACGTTCCCCATATGGTGGATTAGTGATCATACACAACACCTCAGTGTCCGGCGCAACCGTCCAATTCTCAGCCTGTAGCACTGAAAACGTCACCAGCTCAGCCACACCAGCTTTTTCCGCGTTATCTTTTGCAGTAGACACAACTTGAGCATCAATATCAGACCCGCTAAAGCGGATACGCCCGCGGAGTGTCTCCGCGGGTATACGGTCGGTTTTGGCATGCTCAATCAATGCATGCCAGACAGCCGGATCATGACCTTTCCAATGGGTAAAACCAAAATGTTTCCGAAGCAGACCCGGCGCCAGATTCAACGCCATCATTGCCGCTTCAATTAATAAGGTTCCAGAACCACACAATGGGTCAGCAATACAGATACTCTTAATCTCTTGAACCGACTTTTCCTGCAGGTTCAATTCTTTTTCCCAAAACCGAGCCAAATCCGCGCGACGAATAACTGCTGCCGCAAGATTTTCCTTTAATGGTGCTTTTCCAGCGTTTTCTCGATATCCCCTTTGATGCAAACTCGACCCGGAAAGATCAAGAGCAAGGGTTAACTTCCCCCGATTAAGATGGCCCGATATAAAGATATCCGGGTTTTTGCCTGAAACATTTGGCCTGTCACCAAGCTTGTCACGGAAACGATCTACGACAGCATCTTTGACCTTTTGTGCGGCAAAAAGTGTATTTTTGATTTGCCGGTTTGTCCCGGTAAAACGCACAGAAAACGATTTTTCGATGTCAAACTCTTGCTCCCATGCTACCGAATGCACCGCTGAATAAAGCTGGTCTGCAGTATCACACGGTGCCTCCAATAGAATCCACATGACACGATTGGCAATTCGTGACCACAAACAGACCTTATAAGCTGCATTAATAGCTTCCGATCTGGACTGAAAATCGCCAACGTAAACACCAAAGGGTGTAACTTTTACGATTGAAAGCCCCAACGCTTTCAATTCCTCCTCAAGAAGATACTCAACACCCTTAGGACAAGTTACGTAGATGATTTGATCAGACATGGGATATTCCAGTTAAATTACGGTGATAAAGAGGCTACAGGAGCGGGCAAAAATCGTGCAAATTATCCACGATTTACTGGTGTTATCAATGTAAAACCAGCAGTTACATTTTTTTTCAATACATTTTTACCTAAAAAAGCTCAAGACCGGGAAGTATTTTAATATTAAAATCATACCCTTATCTTTTTTATACCTAAATTGCATAACAAACATGTCATATAGATGAAATAATTTGTATACATTTTCAAATGAACTCGCTAACTTGAGATTGTGGCGTCTTACTCGAGTCGTCTCAAGTAAAACCAAATATGGAATATATGAGTTTTTGAATGAGAATAAGACATCACAGATCAAACCATTCACATTGTGTCGGCTTTATGATGCACTTCTTAAACACCTGGTTTCCTACATAAACGCTATATCAGGCGCACATTGCTACCGGTACCATCGTTAGCAATCGGTTCGCATCAGTTTGATGCCGACAAGAAATGTCAAATCAGTTCGAGGGTACATAAGAATGAAAAGACAAAAACGCGATCTCTCCCAACGTGCTTACAAACGTGGTTATACCGCAGGAGTCCGCGGCAAATCGAAAGATTTTTGTCCAACAGAACATCCCGACTTAAGACAACAGTGGATGAACGGCTGGCGAGATGGCCGCTCTGATAACTGGGATGGCATAAAAGGCGTCTCAGGTATCCACGTAACTTCGCACCTAGGGACCGCATAGGCGTTACCGTCAACTCACACAGATTCAGGAAAAAAGGCTCCTAACGAAGGGGCCTTTTTTAATTCACCACCCCCCTTTACACCGAGCCGGAATCAGCTCCGAATACCGCTTTTCAGTTGCTGTAATTTCATATTCACAATCGCATCGGATGCTTCTCGTATCAACCCTGGACCGCGGTAAATAAACCCTGAATAAATTTGTACCAGACTTGCCCCCGCTGCTATTTTTGCCGCCGCATCTTCCCCGCTGAAAATCCCGCCAGCGGCAATGACTGGTATTTCACGTCCCAGCTCAGCTGACAGCAGTCGAACAACCTGGGTGGATTGCTCGAATAAGGGCGCTCCACTCAATCCACCCGCTTCACCGCTGTGTTTCAACCCTTTTACAGCCTCTCTGGAGATGGTTGTATTGGTTGCGATCACTGCATCAATTTCAAATGCCCGAAACGTCTCTGCCAGTAATCCGATATCATCGTCTTCCATATCCGGTGCAATCTTGATCGCAACGGGTTTGTATTTACGATATTCAGAAGCTAATGCTGCCTGCTCTTGCTTGACTGCCTCGAGCAGTATTTTAATTGAATCACCAAATTGTAGATTTCTCAGGCCCGGAGTATTCGGAGAAGAAACATTAACGGTTATATAGTCAGCATAGGGGTAAACTTTTGCCATACACTTCACGTAATCCAGATGAGCATCCTCTACAGCAGTGGCAAAGTTTTTACCAACGTTTATCCCCAAAATACAGGTTCGCTTCGCTTGCGCCACGTTGGCAATCAGGTTATCGACCCCGCTGTTGTTGAAGCCCATACGATTAATAATCGCATTTCGCTCTGGTATTCTAAAAAGACGCGGCTTTGGATTTCCGGGCTGACCCACAGGAGTGACTGTACCGATCTCGACAAAACCAAACCCGAGTGCACTTAATCCGTCGACACACTCTCCATCTTTATCGAGACCTGCAGCCAAGCCAACCTGATTTGGAAAGTTGAGCCCCATGACATTCACCGACGGCGCAATCGGACCTCTAATACACTGCTGAGTCAGTCCCGTTTTCTCACCATACCCTATTAATCGTAATGACAAATCGTGTGCTTTTTCAGGGTCCAATTGAAACAACATTTGCCTAACAAAAGGATAAAGCATGATGATAAGTACCTAGCCGTAATGAATTCGGGCGCTATTATAGCGGTACCGACCTATAATAAAAACTGGGACTCATGATTTTACACTGTCTAATAATGCCATAATTCGACATTGACACCAGTATTCGACAATAACACCGAATTTGAAGTATGGATAACACGAGTTGTCAATAAAAAGATCGGCATGGTAGCATCAAAAGCCAACAACATATCCACAACTGTGGATATGTTTTGTTTGACAAACTTTCGCCCAATAGATTTGACTATTTTGTCATTTATCCACGATTTCTGTGGATAACTTTGTTGAAAAAACCCGAAAACACCTTGAGAAGCCCTGATTTTAGAATAAATAACTTAGATTGATCATTTTTTGATCAACTGTTTTGTTAATATTTTTCAATAACTTATGTTTTTACAAGGCTATGCCTCTCAAAAATGACATTTTTTTATCGCACCACCGTGGCACAAGCCTCCTTTGTGCATAAAAATGCCACCTATTTTATGCGTTATTTAATAACTTCCTATATAAGCGGCACAATAAAATCGAAAAACTACGCCACAGCTATTATCACGACCCACTCTGATTGAGGATTTTATTTTGAAAAAAAGTGAAACTAATCATGCACCTCCAGAGCTTGAAATACATCAGGAACGCGAATATGCAAAGCGGGTTACTCTGATCGGCATGCTGCTCGACATGATACTTGGCTGCTCAAAGGTTGTCGTCGGATTGATTACACAATCAGTATCTCTGGTTGCCGATGGCATTCATTCGTTTACAGATGTGGTCACTGATCTTATGGTTCTGGTCGTTACCCACTACGCCAGACAGGCTCCAGATGAAGAGCATCCATACGGCCATAAAAAGTTTGAAACGCTAGGCACCATGTTAATGGGAAGCATTTTAATTGCGATTGCCGGCGCAATGTTTTGGGACGCATGCCAAAGACTCAACAATGAGACCTTGCCCGTCAACCCGGGGCCTTTAGCCATCAGCGTAGCCCTGCTCTCCATCCTGGGCAAAGAAGCCATCTATCGTTACACTTATCATGCCGGTAAAAAAATAGGCTCCAGTTTGCTATTGGCAAATGCATGGCACAGCAGAACCGATGCATTCTCATCCATTGTTGTGCTTGCAGCACTACTTGGCTCAGCGATTGGATTTCAGTGGCTGGACATCGTCGGCGCACTTATTATTTCCGTTATTATCGCAAAGATCGGCTGGGATCTCACCTGGGAAAGCGTGCAGGTTCTGGTGGACACCGCTCCGGACGCCAAGGAAATCCAGCAATTCGAACACACCATAAAAAACACAGAAGGCGTAAAAAGTGTGCACATGTTGCGAGCACGAAAACTAGGAGACGATACTTTTCTCGACCTTCACCTCCAGGTTGACCCAAGGATCAGTGTTTCAGAGGGGCACCAAATCGGCCTTGCAGTATCCATGCGGCTGAGATCCGCGTTTAGCGACATCAAAGACATTACTTATCACATCGACGTGGAAGAAGATCAACAAGCGCAAAAGCCCAAACGTCCCAAAACGCCATTGCCACTACCACAGCGTGAGCGAATTACTCAAGTCTTGGAAAAGCAGCTGGGAAAGTGGCTTTCGATAAACCACTGTGATTTACAACTACACTATTTAAACGGGCAAATAGACATCGATCTCTATCTTCCCAACTCGTTCTCAGGCCTGGACAGCTTTCCAGAACTTGAGAGCCAGATTATCGCCTGTGAACAGGAACTTCCATGGCTTAATCAACTGAGAATATGGAAAGCATTGAGATAGCGCCCCTAATCAGCATTCAACAAGATTGTTTTTTTCAACTCTGCGATTGAGTCACGGATTTGTGCTGCACGTTCAAACTCAAGATTCGTTGCAGCCTGATACATCTCATCTTCAAGGGTTTTGATTTTCCCTGCGAGCTGTTCCGGAGAAGTTAATGTATGAGTATATTCGCCTGCTGCTTCAGCGACACGCTTTTGCTTACCAGAAATTTTACGCCCTGGAATCACAGCGCCTTCCATAATATCTTTTACGCTTTTCTGAAGACCTTTTGGCACAATTCCGTGCTCTGCATTAAATGCTTCTTGCTTCCGCCTTCGCCGCTGGGTTTCATCCATTGCTCGTGCCATCGACCCCGTAACTTTATCTCCGTACAATATTGCCTTTCCGTTTAGATTCCGGGCGGCTCGACCAATGGTTTGTATCAATGAGCGCTCCGATCTCAGAAAGCCTTCTTTGTCTGCATCCAGAATCGCAACCAAAGAAACTTCTGGCATATCCAGACCCTCACGTAAAAGGTTAATACCGACCAGCACATCAAACTTTCCGATTCGAAGGTCTCGTATAATCTCTACCCGCTCCACAGTGTCTATATCCGAGTGCAAATACCGTACACGTATATCATGATCCAAAAGAAAATCGGTAAGGTCTTCCGCCATTCGTTTGGTAAGTGTGGTAACCAGAACCCGCTCGTTGATGGTGACCCGTTTTGCGATTTCGGAAAGTAAATCGTCCACCTGGGTTGAAGCAGGCCGAACTTCAATCTCTGGATCAAGTAGCCCAGTCGGGCGCACAACTTGCTCAACCGGAGAAGAGACATACCTGGCCTCATAGTCCCCCGGTGTTGCCGAAACGAAAATCATTTGTGGCGCAATACTCTCCCACTCATCGAAACGCATGGGTCGATTGTCTAACGCTGAAGGCAAACGAAAGCCATATTCGACCAGATTTTCTTTCCGTGACCGATCCCCCTTGTACATCGCTCCAAGCTGAGGAAGGGTAACGTGTGATTCATCAATCACGAGCAATGCCTCCGGGGGAAGGTAATCAAACAAGGTCGGAGGGGCTTGACCGGGCTTGCGCCCTGATAAATATCTGGAGTAATTCTCAATGCCATTGCAATAACCTAACTCGGCCATCATCTCCAGATCATAACGAGTTCGCTCTTCGAGCCTCTGCGCTTCAACAAGTTTATGGTGGTTCCGCAAATTTTCGAGCCTGCTTTTGAGTTCCTCCTTAATTTTGTCACAGGCTTCCAGAATCGTTTCTCGGGGAGTAACGTAATGACTTTTCGGATACACCGTAATTCGAGGTACTTTACGAATGACCTCGCCGGTCAATGGATCAAAGAAACTCAGGTTCTCAACTTCATCATCGAATAATTCGATGCGAATTGCATCTCGCTCTGATTCCGCTGGAAAAACATCAATTACATCACCACGAACCCGGTAGGTTGCCCGATGCAACTCATAATCATTACGAGTATATTGCAACTCCGCGAGCCGGCGCAGTATATCCCGTTGGGTTATTCGGTCCCCACGGTCCAGATGCAGCATCATACCGAGATATAGTTTTGGATCCCCCAAACCATATATCGCCGACACGGTGGCAACGATTATGGCATCCTCCCGCTCCAACAACGCTTTGGTCGCAGAGAGACGCATTTGTTCAATGTGCTCGTTAATCGATGCATCTTTTTCTATATAAGTATCTGACGACGGAACATAAGCCTCCGGTTGATAGTAGTCATAGTACGATACAAAGTACTCCACCGAGTTTTTCGGGAAAAATTCTTTGAATTCCCCGTATAATTGCGCCGCCAGAGTCTTGTTATGAGCCAGTATTATTGTCGGTCGCTTTACTTGCGCAATAACATTAGCAATGGTAAAGGTCTTACCCGACCCGGTAACCCCCAATAGGGTCTGGTGAGCAAGCCCGTCCTCAATGCCTTCTACGAGTTTGGCAATCGCGCCTGGCTGATCGCCAGCCGGTGGAAAATTTGAAATCACTTCGAATTCTGTAGTCATGTACTTACCGAATTTAACGAAAAAATGTTATGATACCGACGTTTTGTCTGTTTTTAACACTAGAAAGCATAAGGTTCCAGTACACTGTCTGAAAATATTTCGCTTTCTGTACCATTCAACCGCAAAAAAAATTTTTGAGGATAACGAGCTTGGAAGTTCAACTCTCAAACCGCGTTCAGAACATCAAACCATCCCCCACTCTGGCTGTCACTAATAAAGCCGCAGAGCTGAGAGCTGCAGGTAAAGATATCATTGGATTGGGTGCAGGTGAACCCGATTTCGACACTCCGGAGCACATCAAACAAGCTGCAATCGAGGCTATCAATCAGGGACAGACGAAATACACGGCTGTAGATGGCACGCCGGGCCTGAAACAGGCCATTATTGCCAAATTCAAACGGGACAATGGATTGGACTACGCGCCAAACCAGATTCTGGTGTCCAGTGGTGGCAAACAGAGCTTTTTCAATCTGGCACTTGCATTGCTGAATGAA
Organism: Oleiphilus messinensis; assembly: GCF_002162375.1. Taxonomy (GTDB): domain Bacteria; phylum Pseudomonadota; class Gammaproteobacteria; order Pseudomonadales; family Oleiphilaceae; genus Oleiphilus; species Oleiphilus messinensis. Next base: position 3,930,382 of record NZ_CP021425.1, read on the forward strand.
GGTGACGAGGTTGTGATACCTGCTCCGTACTGGGTTTCCTACCCGGACATGGTACTCGTTGCCGATGGCAAACCAGTCATTGTCGAGACAACACAGGCTGCTCGTTTTAAAATGACGCCTGAACAACTTGAAGCGGCGATTACCCCCAGAACCAAACTGGTTGTTATCAACAGCCCTTCAAATCCGTCAGGCATCAGCTACACCCTGGCCGAATTAAAGGCTCTGGCGGAAGTACTTTTAAAACACCCTGACATCCTCATCGCCACAGATGACATGTACGAGCACATTGTTTGGGGTAGCGAACCGTTCTGTAACATCCTGAATGCGTGCCCTGAACTATATGATCGTACTTTCGTTTTGAATGGCGTATCAAAAGCCTACTCTATGACCGGCTGGCGTATCGGTTATGCAGCAGGGCCCGCACCGGTAATTGGTGCGATGAAAAAAATCCAATCTCAGAGCACTTCCAATCCCGCCTCTATTTCGCAGGCTGCGGCTCAGGCAGCACTGGAGTCTCCACAGGATTGCATTGGTAAAATGGTCACCGAGTTCAAAAAGCGCCATGACTACCTTGTAAGTGCTTTGAACGAGATCCCCGGTATTGAGTGTATTCCGGGTGATGGAACCTTTTATGCGTTTCCCAGCTTTCAGGGAGCCATTGATGCAACCCCCGGTGTTGAAACCGATGTAGAGATGGCGGAATTGCTTTTAAACAAAGCCGGCGTAGCACTCGTTCCAGGGTCGGCGTTCGGCACACCCGGCCATATGCGACTCAGCTTTGCTACAGCGATGTCGGTACTAGAAGACGCGGTAAGCCGGATTAAATCCGCTCTAACCGCTTAATCCGCTGCGAAACAGATGATCGAATAGAGCATCCCCCAATGCCGAAAGAAAAAATGTAACTTTTTTCTTTCGGCCTCTTGACACTCCCCACACCAATCATTAATATACGCGCCTCAACTGAAGACGTTCCCCGATAGCTCAGTTGGTAGAGCAACGGACTGTTAATCCGTGGGTCGCTGGTTCGAGCCCAGCTCGGGGAGCCAATTTAGTTTTCTGGAATCTTTCAGCCTCTCCAGAATTCAAAATAATTTCAGATCTACGTGCCTCCCGCTATCACGAACACCGCTCCAAAACCAGTTTACTCCCTAATACACACATAAACCAACCCCACACTCACGCTACATCTAAAAATTCCACCAGCTTAATCAACCGTACTCGCCACCAATACATCAATTTAAAATACCCCTCCAAGACCTCATCACACATCGCACGAAGGTGCACAACTACTGCAACACCAGGCACAAATTTGAACCGAAGTAGAAGTAGAAGTAGAAGTAGAAGTAGAAGTAGAAGTAGAAGTAGAAGTAGAAGTAGAAGTAGAAGTAGAAGTAGAAGTAGAAGTAGAAGTAGAAAGAGTATTACGAAAAGCAGAATACCTAAACTACAGAAGGGCAAAAAGCCCTTCTATCGTCTATTTCCCGGCAATCTCTGCCTGGATCATTTGAAGCACTTTAAGCGGCTCAGAGGCCTTAGTAATCGGCCTGCCAATGACCATATAATCAACCCCGCTGGAAACCGCCTCAGCAGGCGTCATAACACGATTCTGATCATCTTTGGTGGCAAACTCTGGCCGAATCCCTGGTGTCACCAACAAAAACCCATCCCCCAGCTCAACTTTGAGCATCTGCGCCTCTTGCGCAGAACAGACAACACCGTCGAGACCACACTCTTTTGCAAGTTGAGCCAAGCGCTTAACCTGCTCTTGCGGACCAACATCCAACCCCAACTCTTCAAGATCGTGACGATCCATACTGGTTAAAACCGTAACACCTATGAGCAAAGGAACTTCAACACCAGCAGTTTTAAGCTCACTGAGGCGAGCCACACATTCACGCATCATTTTTCTACCACCAGACACATGAACGTTCACCATCCATACACCTAGCTTCGCAGCAGCCACTACAGCCCCCGCCGTGGTGTTTGGAATATCATGAAACTTGAGATCGAGGAATACATCAAATCCCCGGGAAACCAGCTCTTCCACAATCCCTGGCCCACAACTTGTAAAGAGCTCCTTACCAATCTTCAAGCGACACATTTCGGGCTTCAATTTATCTACAAAACCCAATGTCGCCTCTCGTGTATTAAAATCCAAGGCCACAATTACCTTACTCAAAACCCCACCTCAATCATCTTCAATACCAAATCTCAATTTTTTGGCAAAACCTAGCCTCTACGCGATTAACCACGCTCAGCCCTGAAAATCGCAGATACACTTATACAGCATCAGCCTGAGAGGATGACGAGCCTTTCGCCTTTTTCAGCTTCATTTCAAGCACCTTTCGCTGGGCACCAGCCTTGACCAACAAAACGCAGGTAAACAGGAGCGAAATCACGACACCCAAAAAGAATGGAACCATTACCAGCAATGCCACATTTACAGAATCAGGCTGCATAAATACGAGATCTAACGAAGCGGTATTTTCCGCATTCGATACCGCGAAGAGCACACCAAATACGATCAGGATTAACGCTGAAATGATTACAAGTACCTTTATCACAAACCCCATATATATCCCCTAGAGCTCCAATTAACAAAATTGGCACATGATAACGTCTATGCCCCTGAATTAGAAGTCGCCATAGAACAACATCACTCTGCCGCCATTGCTTTTAGCGAAAGAGACAAAAATCCATTGCAGACATCCAGCTGAAAATACGAAAGAAAAGAGAGGGAGTAGACTGGAGTTAAGGTGATACGCTCTTTTGTACCCCCTTAGCACAACCAGTCCCGATACAAACAGGAGCTTACACCCCTAATACAAAGAGACAGAGCAATGCATGACACAGCAACTTCGGGAAAAGAAAATCAATATCCCGCTTTCAAACTATTATTCACTTGCTCGCGCAACTCTTTCCCTGGTTTGAAGTGAGGAACATGTTTAGCCGTTAGCTGAACCGCATCACCTGTTTTTGGGTTCCGTCCGGTTCGAGGCGCCCGGTAGTGAAGTGAGAAACTACCAAAACCACGAATTTCAATTCGATCACCTTGGGACAACGCTTGAGACATATGCTCAATGATTGTTTTTACCGCCAGTTCCACATCTTTAATATTTAATTGAGCTTGTTTGGACGCGATAATTTCGACCAACTCTGACTTTGTCATGGAGAGTCCTTTTATCATTTTTTATCAAGAGTTTAGTCAAGGAATTGAAAAAAAACAAAAAAAACGGGCCATAAGGCCCGTTTTTTGTTACACAGAGCATATTTTGATCAGAAATTAACCTTCCTGATTTTGCATTTGCTCTTTGATCAGGTCACCGATAGTGGTTGGACCTGCAGACTCAACCTGCTTGTCCTTCACATCTTTCATTGCCTGCTTCTCGTCATCAATATCTTTAGACTTCACAGACAGATTGATAACTCGATTCTTACGATCCACGCTGATGATCTTAGCTTCAACCTCTTCGCCTTCGTTCAACACGTTTCGCGCATCTTCAACTTTATCTCGGCTGATTTCAGAAGCTTTCAATACCGCCTCAACTTCTTCACTCAACTCAAGGATTGCAGCTTTCGCATCAACAGACTTAACGGTACCCGTTACGATCGCACCTTTGTCGTTAACCTGAATATACTCAGCAAATGGATCGCGCTCCAATTGCTTGATACCCAGAGAAATACGCTCACGCTCAGGATCAACAGACAGAATTACAGTCTCGATCTCATCACCTTTCTTGTACTTGCGAACTGCATCTTCTCCGGTTTCATTCCAGGAAATATCAGACAAGTGAACCAGACCATCGATACCGCCATCCAAACCGATGAAAATACCGAAATCAGTGATGGACTTGATCTTACCAGAGATCTTGTCGCTCTTGTTGAAGCGAGATGAGAACTCTTCCCATGGGTTAGCTTGACACTGCTTGATACCCAGAGAAATACGACGACGCTCTTCATCAATATCCAGAACCATAACGTCGATTTCATCACCCACTTGAACAACTTTGCTCGGGTGAATATTCTTGTTGGTCCAATCCATTTCAGATACGTGAACCAGACCTTCTACACCCTCTTCCAGCTCGGCGAAACAGCCGTAGTCAGTCAGATTGGTTACCTTGGCAGTAACACGGGTGTTTTCAGGATAACGCTCTTTGATTTGCACCCATGGATCTTCACCCAATTGCTTCAGACCCAGAGAAACACGATTGCGCTCGCGATCAAACTTCAGAACCTTAACGTTGATTTCATCACCAACGTTTACGATTTCACTCGGGTGCTTGATGCGCTTCCAAGCCATATCAGTGATGTGCAACAGACCATCAACACCACCCAAATCAACGAATGCACCGTAGTCGGTCAGGTTCTTAACAATGCCCTTGACTTCCATACCTTCAGTCAGAGCAGACAACAGCGCTTCACGCTCAGCACTGTTCTCAGCTTCAAGCACTGAACGACGGGATACAACGACGTTGTTTCGCTTTTGATCCAGCTTGATTACTTTAAATTCGAGATCTTTGCCCTCAAGGTGCGCAGTGTCACGCACAGGACGAACATCAACCAGAGAACCCGGCAAGAACGCACGGATACCGTTGACGTCTACAGTAAAACCACCTTTAACTTTGCCGTTGATCACACCGTTAACAACTGCAGCGGCTTCGTAGGCCTTCTCCAGCTCTTTCCATGCTTCAGCGCGTTTTGCTTTCTCACGAGACAGTCGAGTCTCACCGAAACCATCTTCTACAGCATCCAGGGCTACCTGAACTTCATCCCCAACCTTCAGAGTCACTTCACCTGAATCTGACACAAACTGTGACAGAGGGATAACCCCTTCAGACTTCAAACCTGCGTTAACAGTCACCCAGTCATTATCTATATCAACTACCACACCAGTGATAATTGAACCGGGTTGCATATCAAGTTCTTTTAAACTTTCTTCAAAAAGTTCCGCAAAACTCTCGCTCATTATGTATCCTATGTGATCAACACAAAATATCCGCATGCCAGTACTACGGGTTGTTTAATAAACTCCAGGCGGGAGAAACTGGCCTTATAACTCGCCTGAAAGCCAAAAATAAATCGTCAACCTGCCCACTAGAGCCTGTTCACTTTACAATCAATAACGTTAACAAAATTTAACATATTTCGCTAACAGAAACCGCGTTTTTTGCACAATTTTAATACAACGTCAAACACCGAATTTATATCCAGCCCAGTCGTATCAATTACTGCAGCATCGCTGGCAGGCTTGAGTGGCGCGGTCTCTCTCGACATATCCCGATGATCTCGGGCCTCAATGTCTTTTAAAAGGGCCGAGAGTTTAACATCTCCACCTTTCCCATTCAACTGTTTGAAGCGCCTTTGAGCACGCTCCTCTGCGCTCGCAGTCAGGTAGATTTTGCATACGGAATCCGGAAATACGACCGTCCCCATATCTCGACCATCCGCAATCAATCCAGGCTGTGTGCAGAAATCTCGCTGACGCTGTAACAGTGCCGTCCTTACCTCAGGCACAACTGCCACGAGCGAAGCATCTGCGCCACAAACTTCAGTTCGAATTTCTGATGTAACATCCACACCCTGCAGCAGAACTCGAGCAGGCTCATTATGATCCCCAGGCAAAAATGCAACGTCCAAATCACGAGCCACTTCAGACAACACCTGAACATCATTAAAATCGACAGTCCCCTTGCGAGCTGCGAGCCCGGTCAAGCGATAAAGCGCACCACTATCCAATAGGTGCCACCCCAAATGATTGGCCAGCATTTGTGCTATTGTTCCTTTGCCAACACCACTTGGGCCATCAATCGTGATTACCGGCGCAGCTGCATTTCCATGATTATTGGTCATAAAACACCTACATCAACTCACTCCCCTTCAATTTCGGGGAGTGTAGCCAAATTTAGAAAAATAGATTTAGAAAATTCGACGAATGAGAGAGAACATTATAACGACAGGGTTTTGCAAAATGCTGAGCGCGTACATAAATCTGGCATCTTGCTTACTCAGACACCGAACAGGACACTCGAGCACCCCGGAGACACTCATGCACTGAGTTCCTCCGATAAAATCCTTTCTGAATTTGCGGCTTTACTGCCGACCCCATCAAAAAGCAGCTACCATCAAAAAGTAGCAACCTAAAAGTCGAACAATTAGTCTGCTGGAACCCTTGTCGGCTGTCATCCTTGTTTGCTAGAACTAGTCCGCAACAACATTAATGCTCAGACCGACTTCATTTGCCAACTCAACGAAATTCGGGAAAGACGTTGCGACATTGGCACAATTGCGTATGGTTACCTCGCCCTCTGAACGAAGCGCAGCGACTGAGAACGACATCGCGATCCGGTGGTCACCATGGCTCTCAACTTCTCCTCCGGCAATTGTCTGACCAGTAATCTCGATACCATCATCTTTAACGAGTGTCTGGACACCCAATGCAGACAGTCCATCCGCCATCACCTGGATGCGATCACTTTCTTTAACCCGGAGCTCTTCGGCACCGGACAATACCGTTGTCCCCTCGGCACAGGTGGCGGCAATGAACAAAACAGGAAACTCATCAATCGCCAATGGCACTAACGCCTCAGGGATATGAATACCTTTAAGGGGAGCATACCTCACACGAATATCTGCCACAGGCTCGCCACCCACTTCCCTCTCATTACTCAGCGTAATATCCGCCCCCATGAGCTTTAGGATATCAATAACACCTGTGCGCGTAGGATTGATCCCCACATGTCGCAACAACAAATCAGCGCCAGGTGTAATTGAGGCCGCAACCATGAAAAATGCAGCTGAAGAAATATCCGCAGGGACGTCGATTTTCGTTGCAGTCAGCTTGCCGCCACCAACAACTTTTATCTCATCCCCTACCCGTGACACTGGATAACCAAAACCACGCAACATCCGTTCCGTATGATCACGCGTTGGCGCAGGCTCTGTTACCACGGTCTCACCCTCAGCATACATGCCCGCCAATAACACACAAGATTTAACCTGTGCACTGGCCATGGGCATTTCATATTTAATGCCTTGCAAAGCCTGTCCGCCTCCGCAACGGAGCGGCGGACGGCCCCCGTCTCCCGTTTCAACCTGAGCCCCCATCAAACGAAGCGGAACAGCTACCCGCTCCATGGGACGCTTGGAAAGCGACTCATCACCGATCATCTCCGACTCGAAATCCTGCGCGGCCAACAAGCCAGCCAGCAAACGCATGGAGGTTCCGGAATTACCAACATAGAGTGTACCGGGCGCTTTTTTCAACCCCTGCATACCCACACCATGAACGGTGACATGCCCCTTTTCTGGCCCCTCGATCACAACCCCCATATCACGGAAGGATTGCAAGGTAGCCAGCGCATCTTCACCTTCCAGGAAACCGTCAATTTCGGTAATACCTTCGGAAAGCGAACCCAACATGATGGATCGATGAGAAATAGACTTGTCCCCTGGCACACGAATATCGCCCTGTACGGACCCACCAGGCCGGACCGTAAAAGTTACATTTTGATTTGTCATAGTGGTATACGATTTAAGTTCTAATATTTTACTAAAGTGCTCACGGGCGGATTTGGCCCGAGTGAACACGCCACTGAGGGTCATTTCATCGCCCGTCTCGATTGCTTTTTGCAACTTGGACAAGCCTTCCGAGAAGTGGCCTAAAACTTTCAGGACAGCATCACGATTGCTCAGAAATATATCACGCCACATCACTGGATCACTGGCAGCAATCCGGGTGAAGTCACGAAACCCCCCGGCGGCATATTTAAAAATTTCCTTGTTATCATCCTCTCCCGCTAACGTATCAACGAGGGAAAATGCAATTAAATGGGGTAAATGACTTGTGGCTGCCAACACTTCATCATGATGGCGGATAGCCATTTCAATCACTTCCGCGCCAGCGCACTCCCACATTCGGCGTACCAACTCAACCTGTTCAGGGTCATTGCGCTCAAGCGGCGTTAATATAACGCGGTGATGTTGAAATAAGGTTTCATCTGCCGCACTGACACCACTTTTTTCCGATCCGGCTATGGGATGCCCTGGCACAAACTGGCCAATCTGATCCCCTAGCGCCATTTGCGCAGCCTTGACAACCTCCCCCTTTACACTGCCCACATCAGTCAATACTGCGGTCTTGGGGAGGAATTCAACCAATTCTGAAAAAACGGAACTCAGGCTACGCACGGGCGTGGCTACAATTATGATTTCGGCACCCTCAACAGCTTCTGACAGGGTAGCCACCGCTTCATCCACTATGCCGAGCTGGACGCCGCGCAACGCATCTTCGAAACTCAGATCATAGCCTGTGATATTACCTGCAAAACCATTTATCTTAAGCGCTTTGGCAAGGGAACCACCAATCAAACCCAAGCCAATCACAGCAAGTTTAGAGATGGAGGACATGCTTTATGCTCTTATGAGTTAGGAAACAAAATTGTTTCCAGTGCATTTAGAAATGCTTCGTTTTCTTCCGGCAAACCAATACTCACGCGCAAATGTCTCGGCATACCATAATTCGCTACAGGGCGGACAATCACACCTTCAAGCAAGAGTCGCTGATAGATATCGGCCGCATCATCACCAACCTCAATACACACAAAATTACCAACCGAGTCAATGTAAGCAACACCCAAGGATTGCAAGCGATTCGTCACTTGCTGCATGCCAGCACGATTATTTTCAATTGATTGCTTCAGATAATCGACATCTGCCAACGATGCTAATGCTGCGACCTGCGCTAAAGTATCGACATTGAACGGTTGACGAACCCGATTCAGGATATCTGCGATATCACTCCCACTTACAGCATACCCGATACGCAATGCAGCCAACCCCCAGGCCTTAGAAAAGGTGCGGGTAACAATCAGATTTGGATGAGACTGCAACAAAGCAACACCGTCAGGATAATCTGGCTCACTAATGTATTCACAGTAGGCTTCATCAAGCACGACAACTATATCTTCCGGGACTTTGGTCAAAAACGCTCGAAGTTGAGACTCAGAAAACCAGGTTCCGGTCGGATTATTTGGATTCGCTAAAAATACCAGCTTGGTTTTTTCTGTCAGTGCAGCTGCAATCCCATTTAAATCATGTCCCCAGCCCTCGGCAGGAACTGCAACACCCACTGCACCTGCTGCTTTCGCCGCCAAAGGATAAACCGCAAAAGCATACTGGGAGAACACGACTTCATCACCGGGGCCTGCATAGGCGCGTACGATTAACTCAAGAACATCATTCGAACCATTTCCGAGCGTAATCTGCTTCTCATCGATACCATAAAATTTCGAAAGTGCCTGCTTGAGCTGGTAGCCACTGCCATCTGGATATCGTGAAATTGAAGGCAGTGCATCCTTGATTGCCTGTACAGCCCGAGGACTTGGCCCCAATGGATTTTCGTTGCTGGCCAGTTTAAAAATTTTTTCCAGGCCAAGCTCGCGCTTGACCTCATCTTCCGGCTTGCCCGGTGTATAGGGCGTCAACCCCTGAACACCAGCAACAGCCAACGCTTTATAATCGCAAGTCATTCAAATTACCCTTTCAAAGACCCCGTATTTCCGGATTACAATACTCCGACAGGATACGACCCCAAATGCTTCAGCTCAACCGCCTCAACCTCTATGTCTTTCAACACATTCTGAATTCGATCTTCGGAAACATGACCCTCAAAGTCGATGTAAAACACATAAGCCCAAGTACCATTCGGGGATGGCCTTGTTTCGATTCGAGTGAGGCTAATATTATGCTTGTGGAAGGGTTCCAGAAGATGGTAAAGCGCACCAGGCTGATTTCGCATGGACACCAGGACAGAGGTCTTATCCTGACCGCTCGGCGGCACATCCTGCTTACTGATAATCAGGAAGCGTGTAGTATTATCAGGCCGGTCTTCGATATTTTTGGCCACTCGGCTCAAGCCATAGAGCTCTGCAGCCATATCCCCGGCAATTGCGGCTGCTCCGACTTCATCACGAGCCCGCCTTGCGGCTTCTGCATTACTATTAACCGTAATCCGCTCAACTTTCCGCCAATGAGAATCCAGCCACTGCCGACATTGAGCAAAGGACTGCTGATGACTATATATCTTTGTTATGGTATCTGGCTGGGTGCCTGCACCCACCAACAAATGATGATGGATTCGTAACTGAACTTCGCCACAAATCTTGTTGGGCGACTCCATGAACATATCCAAAGTATGGTTTACCATACCTTCTGTTGAATTCTCGATCGGTACCACGCCATAATGGGCAGCCCCGGACTCAACTTCACGAAAAACCTCATCGATCGCACCCAGCGGAACACTCACCACAGAATGACCGAAATGCTTCAAGGCTGCCGCTTGAGTGAACGTACCTTCCGGACCGAGAAAAGCGATGTGCATGGGCTTTTCCAACGCCAGACATGCCGACATAATCTCCCGAAACAATCGCGCCATCTCCTCCGCACCGAGCGGCCCCTCGTTCCGATCCTTAATTGCGCGCAGCACTTGCGCTTCACGTTCCGGGCGGTAGAAGACGGCATTCTCCTCGCCTTGGGCGGCCATCTTCACATGCGCAACCTGCTGGGCACAGGCTGCACGCTGATTAATTAACTTCTGGATTTCACGATCAAGACGGTCAATTTCCTGACGCAGTCCTGACAGCGCATCAGTGTCGGAACTCATTAGACATCCTCTCCACTGCTATCCTCTTCGCCACCACTGGCTTCAGCGCCACGTTGATCACCCAAGTCTGCGGAGGCCAGGTTTTCGGAATCAGCCAAAACGCTTGCTTCATTTTCGGGGTCAGCTTCAGGCTCATCAATGCGCTCTACACCAACCAGGTTTTCAGTACCCGCACTCAGCTTGATCAGCCTTACACCTTGAGTGTTTCGGCCAGAAATGGACACTTCCTCGGTTCGGGTCCGGACGAGTGTACCTTGATCACTGATCAACATCATCTCATCGCCATCAAACACCTGAATCGCAGACACCAACTCCCCATTTCGCTCAGAGCATTGCATCGCAATGACCCCCTGAGAACCTCGACCATAAGTTGGAAACTCTTCGACGCGCGTTCGCTTACCATAGCCATTGGAGCTGGCGGTAAGGATCATACCACCTTCCTGCGGGATAATGAGACTGACCACACGCTGATCCTCAGCAATTTTTATGCCTCTAACACCTCGAGCAGTCCGCCCCATTGCACGCACATCATTCTCACCGAAACGCATCGCTTTACCGGCACTACTAAACAACATAATATCCTCAGTACCATCGGTAATAGCAGTACCGATCAGCGCATCACCCTCATCGAGATCCAGCGCAATCAAACCTGTGGAACGTGGACGGGAGAAATTTTCCAGCGGGGTTTTCTTGACCGTACCCTTCCCTGTTGCCATGAACACAAAATGATCTTCCTTATATTCATTGACTGGCAGGAAGGTCGTCACCCGCTCACCCTCATCAAGCGGCAAAATATTCACCATAGGCCTACCTCGCGCAGCACGGCTCGCTTGAGGAATTTCAAAGACCCGCAACCAATACACTTTGCCGCGATTGGTGAAACACAAGATTGTATCGTGGGAATTGGCAATCAGAATCTTCTCGATAAAATCCTCTTCTTTCATGGCCGCAGCGGACTTACCCTTACCGCCGCGACGCTGGGCCTGGTATGCTTCAATCGGCTGGGTTTTCGCGTAACCGCCATGGGAAATGGTCACGACCAAATCTTCTTCCGTGATCAAGTCTGCGACGGTTAAGTCCTTACGGGAACTGATTATTTCCGAACGACGCTCATCACCAAATTGCTCTTTCACTTCAAGTAATTCTTCACGAATCACTTCCATCAGTTTTTGCGGATCAGACAAAATCCCCAGCAGCTCGGTAATTTTTTCGATGATATCTTTATATTCATCAAGCAACTTTTCAGTTTCCAGTGCAGTCAACTTCTGTAACCGCATTGCCAGTATATCTTGAGCTTGCTCCGGGGAGAGATAATATTTCCCATCTCTCAATCCGAACTGCGGCGCGAGCCCGTCGGGCCGACATGCATCTTCGCCTGCACGCTCCAACATCGCTATGACGTTACCCGGCTCCCATGCCGTTGAGATCAGCTTTTCCCGCGCAGTTGCAGCATCCGGAGAGGACTTGATTGCTTCAATCACCGGATCAATATTTGCTAATGCGACAACCTGACCTTCTAAAAGGTGGCCACGCTCTCTCGCCTTACGTAATTCAAAAATACAACGACGGGTGACAACTTCTCGGCGATGCTTGACGAAGCACTCAAGCACTTCTTTCAAGTTAAGGATTTTTGGTTCACCGTCAACCAAGGCAACCATGTTGATACCAAATACGGTTTCCAGCTGAGTCTGTGAATAGAGGTTATTCAGAATGACGTCCGGCACTTCGCCCCTTCGCAATTCGATAACAACACGAATACCTTCTTTATTGGACTCATCCCGCAATTCGGTGATGCCTTCAACCTTCTTGTCCTTGACCAGTTCAGCGATTTTTTCGATTAATCTTGCCTTGTTGACCTGGTAGGGTATTTCAGTGATAACGATCCGAGGCTTACCGTTTTTCTCGTCAGTTTCAATTTCGTGACGAGCCCGGATGTAAATCCGCCCCCGACCGGTACGATAGGCCTCCACAATACCTGCACGGCCATTAATAATCGCGGAGGTGGGAAAATCCGGTCCGGGAATGTATTCCATTAGCTCATCGATGGTCAAAGTACTGTTATCGAGCAAAGCCAAAACAGCATTGATCACTTCATTGATATTATGAGGCGGAATATTGGTCGCCATACCCACGGCGATACCAGAGGACCCATTCACTAACAGATTAGGGATACGGGTCGGCAAGACATCAGGAATTTGTTCACTGCCGTCATAGTTGGGCACAAAGTCGACAGTTTCTTTTTCCAGATCAGCCAGAAGGGAGTGGGCGATCTTCGCCATGCGAACTTCGGTGTAACGCATTGCCGCTGCGCTGTCACCATCTACAGACCCGAAGTTACCCTGGCCATCGACCAACATATAGCGAAGGGAAAATGGCTGCGCCATTCGAACAATCGTGTCGTAAACCGCTGAATCACCGTGGGGGTGATATTTACCAATTACATCACCTACGATACGAGCTGACTTTTTATACGCTTTATTCCAATCATTTCCCAAATCATGCATTGCGTACAATACACGACGGTGGACCGGTTTAAGGCCATCTCGCACATCAGGCAGAGCCCGCCCGACAATAACACTCATCGCATAATCAAGGTATGACTGTTTAAGTTCATCCTCAATGTTCACTGGCAAGATTTCAGCGGCTAAATCACCCATAAATCCAGGAATTCCTATCGATTAATATTGGTTTGTCTATGTCGTTGTTGTAATGACACCCTTCTCGTGCAACCGCGAATCATAACACATTTCTCCATATTGGTACCGAACCAAACGGAATATTTTGGGAAACTTCCTCAATTTATAAGGCTTTGCCAAGGTCTTGCGAACTTTATCGTTCACAGCTTGATCAAAGTCGCAAACGATCTAGTATTAAACTAAACAATTGATGAATATGGAGCCCAATGAACAAGTTCCTCTTGGTGGAAGACAGCGCCCTCGTTGTTAAAGTGATCAATCACTTGCTGAAAACATCTACGGACCTTGCTGCCGAAGTTGCAACATCCAAAAAACAAGCAATCGAGATGCTTAGAACGGCAAAACGCTCAGAATATGTTGCAGCCGTAGTGGATTTGCACCTTCCGGATGCTCCGGACGGGGAAGTTGTTGATTTAACCCTGAAACTGGGCCTGCCAACGATAGTCCTCACCGGGAGCTTAAACGAACACACCCGAGACCAGATGATTGACAAGCCGATTGTCGATTACATTGTTAAAGAGAGTCGCTTCTCTTACGAATATGTATTGAAACTATTGCGACGGCTATTGAAAAACAAGGAAATTGACGTACTGGTCGTCGACGACTCTGTAACTTCCCGTACGTACCTGAAACAGCTTTTGAACAACCAACAGCTTCGCGTTCATGAAGCCAGCGACGGTACAGAGGCAATTGCTTTATTACAGCAGGACCCAAACATTCAACTTTTGATCACCGACTACCACATGCCAAACATGAACGGCATCGAGCTGGTTAAGAATATCCGCCAAAATACCACTTTTGACGATCTGGTAATCATCGGCATTTCCTCCCACGACACCAACGGCTTATCCGCACAATTCATTAAAAACGGTGCAAATGACTTTTTGACCAAGCCTTTTAGCAACGAAGAATTCCAATGCCGGGTCATTCACAACCTGGAAGCATTGGAAAATATTCGTAAAATCAAGCAGGCCGCACACACCGATTACCTGACAAACCTGCCGAACCGACGCTACTTCCAAAGCAAAGCAAACGAAATTCTCGATCAACACAAGTCCAAACCGGGCATCTGCACACTGGCCATTATCGACATTGATCATTTCAAACGGATCAATGATCAATACGGCCATGACGCGGGAGACCAGGTTTTGATTGAATTCAGCGACCTGATTGCCCAAGGGTTTCAGCGTTTTACATTTGCCCGGGCTGGTGGTGAAGAATTCTATTTACTATTGCCAGGCCTGAAAACTGCGCAAGCAATCAAACTGATTGAAAACTTCCGGGAAATGATTGAAGACCACTTGATTTTGCTGGAACAGGACAGCCTGACCATAACATTTTCTGCAGGGCTGGCAGGCTTTAACGGAGAAAGCCTGCCAGAATTGATGCGTGTCGCCGACGCTCGCCTCTATTCCGCAAAAAACAGTGGGCGCAATCAACTTTGCTGGGAAGATTAACTGGAAAGGCAGAACATTTAACGGGGCTCAGGCTCTCCCTCACCCCGGAACAAACCGGCTTACAATAATGCTAAGAGAAGACCACCGTTTTGTTCTCACAAACAATTACGCGATCCTCAAGATGGTAACGCAAACCTCTGGCCAGAACATTTTTCTCAACATCACGCCCCAGACGAACCATATCCTCAATGGTATGGTTGTGACCAACACGAATGACATCCTGATCTATGATCGGGCCTTCATCAAGATCCTGGGTAACATAATGACAGGTTGCGCCGATCAACTTCACACCGCGATTGTATGCCTGATGATAAGGTCGGGCACCGGCGAAAGAAGGGAGAAAGCTGTGATGAATGTTTAAAATCTGCCCTGAATATTGCTCACACAAATCTGCTGGCAAGATCTGCATATATCTGGCAAGCACGATCACATCCACCTCATATTGCCCAAACAAACGCCCGATTTCAGCGAAGGCTTCCGCTTTATTTTCCTTGTTTACGGGTACATGATGAAAGGGAATATTATGCCAGTCTACCATACGCTTGAGGTCGGTATGATTCGAGACCACCGCAACAATTTCTGCATTCAACTCTTTATCGGTGTAACGATGCAGCAAATCCGCCAGACAATGGGATTCCTTGCTCGCCAGAAGAATAACCTTTTTCGGCTTGTTCGAATCTTCCACATGCCACTTCATGCCGAACTCATTCGCTATCGGCTCAAATGCGATGCGGAAATTATCCAACTCAAACGGCATGGAACTGGCTTTTATTTCATTGCGCATAAAAAACCAGCCCGCCTGCGGATCAGCATGATGACTCGCCTCGGTAATCCAACCATTATACGTGGCCAGGAAATTACTGACCTTTGCCACAATCCCAACTCGATCAGGGCACGACACCACCAATCTGAACGTTCTTTCCATTTTTGATTAACCTACAACTTAATACCCGTCGCAACGATCTGAATCTTTGGCTTTACGATAGTCAAACGCGCTATGAGCAACTCTTGGACAATGCGGGGCATCATACCCTAAACACAACGACAAGGTCACCACTTGAAAGCACAGCAAATCAATATCCAGACACTGCCCAGCCCCATCAAACCAACTTATCTGTCCGTGCAGCCATGATAAAGTCTGTTTTGTGCAGCCCGCCAATCTTGTGTGTCCACCATTTTACCGTGACCCTGCCCCACTCCGTAATCAACAGGGGATGATGCCCTTCTGATTCGGCCACAGCGCCAACCTGGTTAGTGAACTGCAGGGCTTGCGCAAAATTTTTGAAAACAAACACCCTGGACAGGCAGTTTTCAACCCCTTTTTCTATTGACCACTCAGGCAACTCCGCCAACAATACTGGCCACTCTTCTTCTGGCACCGTTGGTGCACCCACTCTGCAAACCTCACATTCCTGCTCTGCCAATGTTGCCATTTCAACCTCCCACCGGTTCATTCATGCCCCAGAAAACACGCTTATTGCATTATGGCACAACAAAAAAACGGTGTCGTACTGACACCGTTTCATTCACGATAACTATGGGTTCGCGAACAAGCGAATCACTAACCTTTAGCAGCGATAATCTTGTCTCTCCACAACTGCGGGCCAGTCTGGTGCACTGACGTGCCTTGACTGTCAACAGCTACGGATACTGGCATATCTTCCACATCAAATTCATAAATTGCCTCCATACCCAATTCAGGAAAGGCAACCACTTCAGCAGACTTGACCGCTTTCGACACCAGATAGGCAGCACCACCCACTGCCATCAGATAAACCGCACCAAACTCCCGGATAGCTTCAATTGCAACCGGCCCACGCTCAGCTTTACCAATCATCCCCACCAAACCGGTTTCTTTGAGCATGGTATGGGTAAATTTATCCATTCGTGTTGACGTTGTCGGACCTGCGGGGCCCACCACCTCTTCTCTCACCGGGTCTACCGGCCCCACATAGTAGATAAACCGGTTTTTCAAATCGACAGGCAGCTTCTCGCCATTCGCAAGCATTTCTACCATCTTTTTATGGGCAGCATCACGACCGGTAAGCATCTTACCGGACAGCAACACGGTGTCACCCGGCTTCAACGCCGCGATTTCCTCTTTGGTAACCGTATTCATATTAATACGCTTGACGCCTTCACCGACTTCCCAAGTAATATCTGGCCAATCATCCAGGTTGGGTGGCGTTTGCAGTGAAGGACCACTACCATCGAGCACGAAGTGTGCGTGGCGCGTGGCCGCACAATTCGGAATCATGGCAACAGGCAACGAGGCGGCGTGTGTGGGATAGTCTTTAATCTTGATGTCCAGAACAGTAGTTAACCCACCCAAGCCCTGAGCACCTATACCAAGTTCGTTCACTCTATCCATAATCTCAAGCCGCAATTCTTCAACACGATTTTGCGGCCCACGCTCGCGGAGTTCATGAATATCGATTGGATCCATTAATGACTCTTTTGCCATTACGGCCGCTTTCTCAGCGGTACCGCCAATCCCCAGACCCAGCATGCCTGGAGGACACCAGCCAGCACCCATGGTTGGCACCGTTTTGACCACCCAATCCACAATACTGTCACTAGGGTTCAGCATCACCATCTTGGACTTATTCTCACTACCGCCCCCCTTGGCCGCGACTTGCACATCTACAGTATCACCAGGCACAATCTCGTAATGAATTACTGCAGGCGTGTTATCTTTGGTATTTTTCCGGGCACCCGCCGGATCTGCCAGAATAGAGGCACGCAATACATTGTCCGGGTGCGTATAAGCACGGCGAACACCTTCATTTATCATGTCATCCACACTCATGTTCGCATCCCACTGAACATTCATGCCAACCTTGATGAATACCGTAACTATTCCCGTATCCTGACAAATCGGACGATGTCCTTGAGCACACATTCGCGAATTGATCAAAATTTGTGCCATCGCATCCTTAGCCGCAGGTGACTCCTCACGCTGGTAGGCTTCGTAAACTGCGTCTATAAAATCTTTCGGGTGATAGTAGGAAATGAATTGAAGTGCATCCGCCACACTTTCGATCAGGTCATCCTGGCGTATAACTGTCATATATGGTCTCTCTTCGTATCCAGCACAGATTGCATCCAGTAAAGATTGCATCCCGCACAGATGTATCAGCAAATCCCGGGGTGCAGGTTGTTTTTTAACCACCCCAGTCAATCTTCCGCAGCATTGTACCTCAGTCTATGGTTAATAACGACTGCCAGGTAGCAATAACAACTGCGGGCGGTTACCGAAAGCCGCTCCAGTAGAGCGCAATTTCAAGCCGGATCAAGCCCGGTACTGCGAACGTTATCTTTATGATTTAACTCGTTAACTACATCTCTTAACTGGACTTTAATGCAAACAGCGACTAATTTTATCTGAAGCACTAAATTAAGGATTACATCGAACTGCAGGAAATGCCTAGCCGGCATAACACGGGATTCCGGACAAGCCATGCATCCCCTTGCAAACAACCACTGTCGATGTCATGAGATACAAGTAACAGACTCCTATAAAAACAAGCCCGATACAGGTTTGTGAAAAACCAATGAATAATAAAAGGAACAGAAGGTCCAATCTTATGCTCAAGAAAACCTTAGTCAGTATGGCGGTTGCGTCTACAGTCACTTTGACTGGCTGTCTGGACAATGCAGACACCGGACGAAATGCCGACCCAGAGTATAAAATCTCACACCCCGACTTTACAGGTAAAACCTGGCCTATTTTCAATCCGGTGACAAGCGCTTTGCCTGTTCCTAACGACCTGATTTTTGATAGTGTTGCGAGCGACGGCAGCTTCCGCGTTCCTGGCGATATGAGCAACCCGGTAATTAATGCACTGAATGATCTCAGCGGTGCATCGGTCTCTGCAGCGATTGATATCACCACAAATGGCTACATCGACCCGGCGACCGTAGATGGCCGCGCCTTTATTATCAGCGCAGGCCCCGATGGGCAACCGACGGTAATTCCCAATCCAAACCAGTCGGTATTTCTGATTGAACTGGATTACGCAAGTGGTGAACCCGTTACAGGGTTGAGCAAAGGTGAGCCACCCACCATACCGCTTGCAGTCACAGCGCAAAAAGCAGCAGCTGGTGATCCTGCTTCGGGTGCAGCCTTGGCGGGACTTGCTCAAAATCCGGCATATGAAGCGAGTGTTGTCGAGTTGGACGGTCTATCAGCTATCCGAATCAACCCGCTTACACCATTGAATCCGCGCAAACGCTATGTGGTGGCAATTACGAAAGATGTGAAAACGGTCAACGGCGAGTCGCTCGTGGCATCTCCAGGCTACAGCAACCTCACTGATGCAGAAGCACCGCTGGCAAGTGGTGCACTAAGTGGGGTACGCGCGCTGATAAACGGCCTGTGGGAACCCATAGCCAGCAACTATTTCCAACTGACCAACAGCGTAAGGGCTCAAACCGGCCAGCCATCCCTTAGCGATGCTGACATCGTAATGTCATACAGTTTCACAACATCCAATGACAAAGCGGTTCTGGGCTACATGGCGGAGCCCAACACCTGGTTTACTGATCAAATCAAAACGGTGCTCGGCACACGTACCCGTGATGCAGTTATGGCTCAGTCCGCTGCCGCTGGCGTGTCTGCCAGTTACGACTCGATCAAAACGGCCATCGACGGAACCATCGCGACCTACCCTTCAGCGCAATTCACCACGGCACTGGCGCCACTGTTCGACATTCCCTTCCCGAATGGCTGTGGAGGCCTGACAGGTGAACAAGCGCTATCCTGTACCGGTGTTGCTCTGTCCCGAAACTTCGAAGTACCGGGACTGATTGAGCCCCCGACTTCTCGCGAAGCCCAGTTCGGGACACCGACTGACGTCACGCAGTTGTCTGTGATTACCAGTAGCCTGGTCGCACCCGGCGAAGTCATGGCGGTTACCGGGCAAATTACACTCCCGTATTACCTTGGTATTCCTGAAGGCACGGATGGCTCAAACATCACTGCCGGTAAATGGCGTGCTAACGCATCCCTTGCAGGCGCGCTGAATAATGCCTTTTCCGCTCTGGGCGTATCATTCCCACAAGCTGATCCCAACGTTACGGATGTGGTTAACTACCTATTCCCATTCCCGCAAAAAACTTCAGATGTTACCATTCCGGTGCTGGCAATATATCCGGCTAATGCCAACATGAACTCGGGCAATCTGCCAGTTGTAATTTACCAACATGGTATACGAACTGACCGCAGTACCGCTTTAACATTTGGTAGTGCACTCGCCAAGGCGGCGGGTGTGGCCGTGATCGCAATAGACCACCCTGCCCACGGTGTGGCACCTTCATCCACAGCAGATAGAACGGAATTGGCAACCCGATTGCTGACACTGGCAAATCTGCCTACGGATGATGCCACGGTACAGGCAGTGGTAAACGAAACATTCCATATCGCTGCACTGCTGCAGATTCAAGAAGCAGGCTGCCCTCTGAACATCACCAACCCAGGGGACACTGACCAAGTCAACAATGCCATGCAGATCGTTCTTGGCGGAACCTGTGGTGTTCAAGCTGCGACCTCGCTTGGTTCTGCGCTAGCAATGGAAAGTACCGTGAAGAATGCAGGCAGTATCGTTCCTGGCTTGCCTGCAACCGATTTTGAGCGCCACTTTGATTTCACAGCCGGCCCAACCGGGGCTCCTATTCCAATGAACTTCGATCCTGCGAATGCAGTTGGCGGCTCTGGCACACTTGCAATCAACCTGACCCACTTTCAAAATTCCAGGGATTACCTTAGACAAAATATTATCGACAACCTGAATCTAAGATTGTCACTGAGCTCTTTGGACCTGAATGGTGGAGGAGCCGACCTGAGCGGAGACAATGTTTATTTTGTAGGCCACTCCCTCGGCTCAATTACCGGGATACCCTTTGTCGCTGTAGCAAACAGCACGGCTGCCACAGACGATAATATCGTTGCGGCTCAGATGCTTACCCCCGGCGGCAAGTTCTCGGGATTACTGGAACAATCACCTACATTCGCGCCAGCAATTCTAGGTGGACTGCAAGCTGCTGCTGGCATACAGCAAGGTGACTCCGGTTTTGCCGCCTTCACCCACGTACTGCAGGCAACGCTTGATTCCGGTGAAGCCATTCAGTTCGCAGGCGACCTGCCCGGCTCCAAGGTCATTCTTTCCGAAGTTATTGGTGATACCTATATTCCAAACAGTGCCTATCCAACGGCTAACTTCGGCAATGCCGACCCTGATCCTTTAACGGGCACAGAACCCTTAGTCCGAATCTCCGGAGCAACGGATATCACCACAAGTGGTGCTTTAAATGTGGGCGTAACCCGTTACACTGGCGGAGATCACACCACACCTGTTCTCCCCGCACCCGGTGACCAGAATGCGGCAAGAGCTTTTGCCGAAATGATCGGCCAAACCACCAGCATGATCCTGACGGGCGGCCAACAGGTTATGGTTAACGACCCGGGAATCATTCAACAATAAGGTTTTTTTGCAACAATAAGGCTTTTTGCAACAATAAAAAAACCGGGCATTTACCCGGTTTTTTTGTGTAATCACACTTTGGTGACTAGCGATCAACGACCTTTCTGAGCCGCAATTCGCAGTCGCAGTGCATTGAGCTTGATAAAGCCTTCAGCATCTTTTTGATCGTAAGCACCTGCATCATCTTCGAATGTCGCTATCTTCTCGTCAAACAATGAATCGTCCGACTTACGCCCAACCACGGTCACATTGCCTTTATAGAGCTTAACCCGCACCACACCGTTTACCACTGATTGAGACTCATCAATCATGGTCTGTAACATCTGGCGCTCAGGGCTCCACCAGTATCCGTTATAGATCAATTCGGCATACTTTGGCATGACACTGTCTTTAAGGTGAGCGACTTCGCGGTCCAGTGTAATGGATTCGATAGCACGGTGTGCGCGCATCATTATGGTTCCGCCTGGTGTTTCATAGGCACCACGAGACTTCATGCCAACGTATCGGTTTTCGACTATATCCAAACGCCCAATACCGTTATCCCCACCCAGTTTGTTTAGTTTTGCCAGCACTTCGTGGGCTTTCAGCGACTCACCATCAATGGCAACAATATCACCTTTCTCGTAGGTCAGTTCAATGTAAGTCGGCTCATTCGGCGCGTTCTCCGGACTGACAGACCAACGCCACATATCTTCCTCTGGCTCTGCCCATGGATCTTCCAGGATGCCGCCTTCGTAAGAAATGTGCAGCAGGTTGGCGTCCATGGAGTATGGACTTTTCTTGCCTGCTTTTTTAAAGTCAACCGGGATATTGTGCTCTTCGGCATAGGTCATCAGCTTTTCGCGGGACAACAAATCCCACTCACGCCAAGGCGCAATCACTTTGACACCCGGTTTTAATGCATAGGCTCCGAGCTCAAACCGAACCTGATCATTCCCTTTTCCGGTTGCACCATGGGAGATCGCATCTGCTCCGGTCTCATTTGCGATTTCAATCAGCCGCTTGGCAATCAACGGACGCGCGATAGAGGTTCCCAGCAAATACTCGCCTTCATAAATAGTATTGGCCCGGAACATCGGAAAAACATAATCCCGCACAAACTCTTCACGCAGATCTTCAATGTAGATTTCTTTAACGCCCATTGCCTGTGCCTTCGCACGTGCAGGCTCAAGCTCTTCACCCTGACCTAAATCCGCAGTAAAAGTAACCACCTCACATCCGTAGGTGTCCTCCAGCCAGCGTAAAATAATCGATGTATCCAAACCACCTGAATACGCCAAAACGACTTTTTTCACATTCGACATTAACAATTCTCCAGATTTTCGAGGGGAGGTGTTGAAAGAAAAGTGCAGTATTGTACTCGTTACCGGGCGTAAATCCCAGACTTGTATAAATTTCGCCGGTTTACGAACAATCTGAATCTGGAGGTGAACCAAATTCCACTTGATAATGGAGGGCCACGCGTATTTGGAGGAGAATTCCGTTAACTAACTACAGCGTTCCGGCTTGTGCTTCTCTAATGGGGGTCGACTTTGGCGCGCGGGGTCCACGCTCGAGGCGAATTGTACTCCGCCTGTTTCGCTTCCGACTGTCGAAAGTTTTATTGGATACCGCAGGATATCGCTCACCATGGTAACGGGTCGTAATAAGCTCTTCTTTAATGCCATGATCGACCAGATACTGTGTAACCACCTCTGCACGTTCTTTGGACAAACGCCGATTGTATATACGACGACCACTACTATCGGTATGACCATCTACAAATATTGAAGAAACAGAAGGATCCGCCTTTACATAAAGCACAACATTATCGATTGACTTGAGGTCTTCTTTTGTAAGCACGGCTTTATCGACTTCAAACAGGACAACGGTACGCTCCACCTGACGAAAATTTACCGGAAGCAGTGTCGCCACGCAGGCAAGGTAATCATTATAAAACGCCTTAAAGTTCACAGGATTAATCCTGACCCTGACGGACTCATCGGCATAGACCGCTTTTCGTGTGAAGGTTGGCATACGCCCCTCCATCAAACTCGCCATCATCATTGTAGAATTATGGGGCATAACTGTGACCGGACGAGTACTCTGCCCCACTGGCACATAACCTAAATCCGTGACACGCGTCCCCGGTAGCCAGTCAGGCGCTTCTATCACCAGTGCAGCCTCCCCTGATCGCATCGGGTTCTTGTAGGCTTCCAGGTAAAATTTTAAAGGCTCACCCGCTTCATGGTAGAACACACCTTTGCCATAATCCGGAATACTATGGGTCAAACTGCACTCGAAAATCGATGTTGAAATGTACCACTGGCTTGCTTCGATGCCCGCCACAAAGGTGACAGCGAAGCTCAATTTGGCAAACACCAAGAGCACCAACGCGAGAAAAAACCGGGTTACCAACACTATCATTCGACCTAAAACCATACGATACAAACTCGCATTAAAAACTTTGACAGTTAACTTTGCATGCACTGTTCCGATCACTTTACCGCAACTCGTTTTTACTGATCGCAACTTGCTGTCACACATACTTATGATCCTGTCATTTTCCGCCGCCTTCAGAACTTCATACGGACTGTAAACGAAATCGGATTATGACAGGGTTACTTTTATATCGTCACAAATTGCCAAACCTTTACTGCTAAACCCGGTTGAGACCTTTTTTTATCGGGCAAGTTTTTGCCGATACAAACAGAATGACGGTATTATGCGTCCCTTTCTCTTACTAATACATCATACTGTATTTCTGATATAATGCCGCTAACGTATAGTGATCGCCCTCCCGATGACAAGCATAGGCCGAGAAAACTGGCCCAACGCAAATCGCATATGATCGCTGCACAAAGCCTCTATAGACTCGATTATTACGGCTACTGAAAAGGTCATCAGGCCTCAAAAGATAGCCGTAGAATAAGGTACTCAATCACAATGGTAGACTCCAATACCCGCCTAACCCTTACTCGACCGGACGACTGGCACCTCCACTTCCGGGATGACGACGCCCTTGAAACGACGGTAAAAGCAACGGCCCGCGTTTTTCAACGAGCAATTGTTATGCCGAACCTGGTACCTCCCGTTACTAACGTTACCGCAGCCCTCTCTTACCGCGAACGAATTTTGTCCAACAGTACGGAATACCCGGGCTTCAATCCATTGATGACCCTGTACCTCACTGACAACACAACACCGCACGACATTATCCAAGCAGCCGAAACTGAGCATGTCGTGGCCTGTAAACTGTACCCTGCAGGTGCTACCACCAATTCTGATTCCGGCGTAACAGACATCAGCAAGATGTATCCGGTATTCGAACAGATGGCCAAGTCTGGCATTCTGTTACTCGTGCACGGAGAAGTCACCTCGCCGGAAACTGATATTTTTGATCGGGAAAAACGCTTTCTTCAAAACACCCTGAACAAAATCGTCTCCGATTTTCCATCATTAAGAGTGGTACTTGAACACATCACAACTTCCGAAGCGGTGGACTTTGTAAACGCAACGGGGGAAAACGTTGCCGCGACAATTACACCACACCACCTGATGTATAATCGAAACCACATGCTTGCTGGCGGTATTCGCCCTCATTTCTATTGCTTGCCAATACTGAAACGCAGCAGCCACCAGGACGCGTTGCGCAAAGCTGCAAGCAGTGGCTCACCGAAGTTTTTCCTGGGTACCGATTCTGCCCCGCATACGATTGGCAAGAAAGAAGCAGCCTGTGGTTGCGCGGGTTGTTTTTCGGCTTTTGCAGCCATTGAATTTTATGCAGAAGTATTCGAAGAACTGGGTGCACTGGATAAACTTGAAGCTTTCGCGAGCCATTTTGGACCTGACTTTTATGGCCTGCCACGCAATACTGACACCATTACACTCGTAAGAGAACCCTGGCAAGCACCAGGAGAAATACCCATGGGAGACAGTGTTGTGGTACCGGTAAAAGCCGGCGAATTCATTCAGTGGAAAGTAATTTGAAACACTCCCTTAATTTAACATTTTAAATGTGAACTCACACGGACACCGGAATACAATTCCGTTAAGGCTTATTCAGTGCTAGATGATCATGATAAATCCCCATTAGCTGAACGATTCCGCGGTTTTTTGCCTGCGGTAATTGACGTGGAAACCGGCGGCTTCAACCCGACGACGGATGCACTTTTGGAAGTCGCAGTCGTCATTATTCGGATGGACGAGTTCGGGCTTCTATACCCAGGAGAAAGTGCTTTCTGCAATGTGGAACCTTTTCCCGGCGCAAATATGGAAAAAGCAGCGCTGGAATTCACCGGAATTGATCCTCACAACCCTTTGCGCAATGCCAAGCCCGAAAGAGAGGCTCTTGCAGAGGTATTTCGTCCAGTCCGCCGAGCAGTTAAAGAATTAGGCTGCACCCGGGCTATCCTGGTTGGCCACAACGCGTCATTCGACCAAAGCTTTATTAATGCGGCAGTCGCTCGCTCGGAAACCAAACGTAATCCGTTCCACCCTTTTTCAACATTTGATACGGTTTCTCTATCCGGGCTGGCCTTCGGACAAACCGTATTGGCAAAAGCTTGTCGGGAAGCCGGTATCGATTTCGACAATCAGGAAGCACATTCCGCGATTTATGACGCACAAAAAACGGCCGAGTTATTCTGCGAAATTGTCAACAAATGGAGCAAACTGGGCGGACTTAAAGTCTGATTCTGGGGGTTTACCACTTTAGGTAATAATTACCGTAAAGTGATAACTAACACAGGCGATAGCTAACACAGACGATAGCTAAATAATCGACAACCAAATACTCGATAAGCAAAAAAGGCCCATCAAGGGCCTTTTTTGGATTCATTTGCTATTGCAATGAATTACAGGTTATCAGCCTGCTCTGCCAGGTAAGATGCAACACCGTCTGGAGACGCATTCATACCTTTGTCACCTTTCTTCCAGCCAGCAGGACAAACTTCACCGTGCTCTTCGTGGAACTGAAGTGCATCAACCAAGCGGATTAACTCATCCATGTTTCGGCCAAGCGGCAAATCATTCACGATTTGAGAGCGGACAACACCTTCTTTGTCGATCAGGAATGCGCCGCGGAATGCTACACCACCCTCGGACTCAACGTCGTAGGACTTGCAGATGTCATGGTTCATATCCGCTGCAAGCGTGTACTTAACTGCGCCGATGCCACCTTCGTTAACTGGCGTATTTCTCCACGCATTGTGGGTAAAGTGAGAATCGATGGATACGCCGATCACCTCAACATTACGCTCCTTGAACGCTTCGATACGATGATCCAGAGCGATCAGCTCGGACGGACACACGAAGGTGAAATCCAAAGGATAAAAGAATACGAGACCGTACTTGCCCTTGATTGCATCTGACAGCGTGAAGGAATCAACGATCTGGCCATCTGCCAAAACCGCAGGAACAGTAAAATCAGGAGCTGGTTTGCCAACGAGTACGCTCATTTATAATTATCTCCACTTTAAAGAATAATAATTGAATTGTAGGGAAAAAGTAGACGAGAAAAATTCATTGGGCAATATCTTGCCCATGAATTTTTCCCGGATAATACAAGGTATTAAAGAAAAACTCACTATTGACTCTGAAGATTTAAACTTTTCGTAACCTCAATACATGAGTTTTCCATGATAGCGTTAAGCATTGATGGCCATCGTGATCGATGATTGAAGCTCGGTGAACGCAGGAAATCCACGTGAAAGCCCCTCTCGGAACACATCATGAGTCTCGGTATTTTTCAATAAATTTTTGTGCGCCGCCAGGTGTGCCACCGGGATCACCATAAGATAAGGCTTTCCCGCCTCATGTAACCAAAGAACAGAACTATCCTGATAAGAACGCCCAAGAAGAACATACCGAGGAAATGCTTCAGGATTATTGATTCGACTGTGCAATACTTTTTCAAGTTGCTCAGGCAGGGATTGGGTTTGTATTGAATTCATGTTCAATTCTCCTAATGTCCGGCAAGCTGGAATCTCAACTCCGCTCCAGCAAATGCGCAACCCCGGCCGTCCTCACCCTGAAATCAAAGATCGGAATGACGCACCAGGTGCAAACACGCGAAACCGCAAGTTATAAGCTTGTAGATCGCTTGAGCATCTATTTGAACCTCAAAACTTCAAAGTATGCTCAAGCTCACAGGCCAGTTTAAGCTTGTACTACTGTTTTAGCTTTGCCTACAATAAATAAGCCTATAAAAGAATCTAGACATTGAAAATGACAATCTGATTGCAATTTGAACCAGGCCGCATTTTCAATTCATTCAGTACGTCCTTAGTACATGTGTTGACCGCCATTAATTGAAAGATTCGACCCGGTAATAAAGCCAGATGCTTCATCCACTAAAAAACCGACTGCGCGGGCAATCTCTGCTGGCTCAGCCAAACGACCAACCGGAATCTGGGCAACAATCTGTTCCCTGATTTTCTCATCAATTGCCATGACCATACTGGTTCCGACATAACCGGGCGAAACGGTATTAACCGTGATCCCTTTGCGCGCAACTTCTTGAGCCAATGCCTTGGTAAAGCCATGAATCCCCGCTTTGGCAGCAGAATAATTCACCTGCCCAAACTGCCCTTTTTGACCATTGATAGATGAAATGTTTACGATTCGTCCGTATTGTTGCTCGATCATATCGTCGAGAAACGGCTTGGTAACATAAAATGCACTATTCAGGTTTGTATTGAGCACAGCATCCCACTTTTCCACACTCAATTTCTTCATCACGCCATCGCGCGTGATACCGGCATTATTAATCAATACGCTGACGGCCCCGTGATTCGATCGTATTTCGCTCGCGGCCTGTTGACAGGAGTCAAAATTGCTCACATCCATGCACTGCACCGCGATATCAAAGCCCAATTCCTGCTGCTCTGACTGCCATGCCAAGGCAACATCAGCACGGGAAGGGCTGCGATAAGTCGCAACCACGTGCATGCCGTCTTTGGCCAGCTGTTGACATATTGCGGTTCCTATTCCACCGGTGCCACCGGTAACTAATGCGATTTGAGTCATATCTGCTTTCCTCACTCCTGAGAGATGGCTTTGAGTTGTTGATTTGTTTTATTTGCCATTGAATTTATAACAACGGGTGCCATTCAAAGTTCTGACGCCGATCAAAACCCTGCCGCTTCAAACATGAATTTTTAATTAACAAAAAAGTGTTGCAACCCAGAGTGCTCGCCCCTACAGTGAGATATTTAATAATTGACTGAATGCCCTACTCTTTATGCTAAAAAATAATATATTCAGAATAACCATGGTGTTAACCATGTTCCTGGTCCAGGCGCAGGCAGCGCTTTCGGAAACCCTTGAAAAGAGCCCTTATGATACGCGGAAATATTCCGTCCTCACCCTGGCCAACGAACTTCAAGTACTTGTCGTTTCGGATCCCACTACCGACAAAGCTGCGGCGGCTCTGGATATTCGTGTCGGCAGCGGCAACGACCCGAAAGGACGAGAAGGGTTGGCGCACTTCCTGGAACACATGCTCTTCCTGGGCACTGAGAAATACCCAAACGCAAGCGAATATCAGGAGTTCATTAACCAGCATGGTGGATCACATAATGCCTTCACCGCATTTCAGGACACGAATTACTTTTTTGAAGTGGATGCAAACTTCCTGACGCCGGCCCTTGATCGCTTCGCACAACAATTTATTGCGCCCACGTTTACCGAAAAATATGTAGAACGGGAGATCAACGCCGTACATTCGGAATATAGCTCGAAGATTCAGGACGACTATCGCAGGACACTCTCCGCATTCAAGACACTCATTAATCCAGACCATTCCTACAGTCAGTTTTCGGTGGGCAACCTGACCACCCTCGGGAACCGGGACGGCAGCCTGATCCGCGATGAGCTTATCAAGTTTTATGAAGCAAACTATTCTGCAAACCTGATGCGGCTGGTCATCCTGGGCAAGGAAGATATTGCGACATTGGAAAAAATCGCAATCGAGAAGTTTTCAGCCATTCCCAATCGAAACCTGAAGGCAAAGGAACATACACAGGAATTGTTCTCGGGCTCGGCACTGCCCAAACTGATTCAGGTCGAACCCGTGATGGAAAAACGCGTAATGGAAATGAATTTCCCTGCGCCATCAACACAGCAACTGTATCTGCGCAAGCCCACTCACTTTATCAATAATCTGATTGGTCATGAAGGGAAAGGTAGTCTGTTGTCTGAGCTCAAGTCCCGGGGGTGGGTCGAAACGCTCAGCGCAGGTTCAGCAATGGATACAGGCCATGAAAGCCTGCTGTCCATAAAGCTTTCACTGACAGAAAAGGGTCTGCAAAACTGGAAAGAAATTGCGCGGCTAACGTTCTCTTATATTGACCTCGTGAAACAGCAAGGCATGCAATCGTTTTACTTCGATGAACAAAAACAAATGCTCGACCTAGCTTTTAAATTCGCTGAAAAAAGCCACCCAATCCACTTCGTCAGTTATGCTGCTTCAGTGATGCATCAGGTTCGAAGCCAGCATATTCTGCGAGCAGGCTATATCATGCAGGCTTTTGATCCAGAACTTTACCAAACCTTTTTGGCTCAGATGACCCCGGAAAACGTCATCATTACCCTCACTGCGGCAGGCCTTAACAGCGAATCCGAATCCGAGCAAGTATTGCAAACCGAATGGTACGACGCTCCCTATCGGATACAGTCAATAAACCCTGAATCAATTCGCCCTCATGACCAGCCCGAACAGTGGTTTGCGTTACCCGAACCAAACGAATTTATACCGCACAACGTCGAGCTTTTGTCAAATGGCAAGAGCATACTCCCAACGCGCTTGCTGAATCAGAATGGCCTCGTCGCCTGGTATGCAGAAGACACCGAGTTCAATACCCCCAAATCATCGTTCTTCGTAAATGTGCGCACCCCTATTGCCAACACCTCGCCCAAAAACAATGTGATGACCTCACTGTTCACGGCCCTGATCAACGACGCACTGAACGAATTAACGTATCCGGCTACACTGGCAGGATTACAGTTCTCGCTTTACCCACACATTCGCGGCATGACCATCAAGATTTCAGGTTACCCGCAACGGCAAGCCAATTTATTAACCAAAATTTTAAGTGCATTGCAGTACACCCACTTGTCTGCAGCGCGGTTTGAAATTAAAAAGGATGAGATACGGCGCGCCCTCGAAAATTCAACCAAGCAAAAGCCCTACGAACAAACCAGTGGCCAAATACGTGACCTGCTCGTAGCGCCTGGCTGGACCGATGAAGAACGACTGGCAAGTCTTGGAAAAATCAGCTGGTCCGACATGACAGAATTTAGAGCAAAACTATTAGAGAAACTAGACTTGGTCACGCTCGCGCATGGCAATATAACACGCACTCAGACACTTGCACTGAATGCGCTTGTAGACTCATTTCTGGCGAAGCCTGCGCAATTTGTTCCAGTACCGCGGGGCACCGTCTTAAAATTAAATCCGCAAGACAGGTTCAGCAAAGCATTAGCGATAGATCATCCTGACAGCAGTTACACACTGTACCTGCAGGGGCGAGAGAAAAGCTATCGCGAAATGGCCGCCTATTCACTCGCAGCCCAATTACTGAGCACGGGTTACTATGAGCAGATGAGAACGGAAAAACAATTTGGATACATCGTTTTCAGTGCGCCAATTCCACTTCTGGAAGTACCCGGAATAGCTTTCATTATCCAGTCACCGAAAGCCAGCCCGGAGATTCTACACACCGAAACCCTGGCATACCTGAGCAAACAAGTGGACGCACTGACAGCCATGCCAGATGAACAGTTTGAGCGTCATAAACAGGCACTCATCTCACGCATCAAGGAAAAAGAAACCACCCTGCAACAAAGAAGCAATCGCTTCTGGAGTGAGATTGACCGCAATAACGAAGGCTTCAATACCCAGGATCAACTGGTATCGGCAATTCAGGGGCTCGACAAACCGGCAATGCTGGAATTACTGGGTAAACAGCTTGGAGAGCAGCAACAAGCCTTGCTCATCTTCAATCGCGGGACAAACACTTCAGCACAAACTGATTCACAATCTGACGCTGAACAACAGACAAAAACGGAACAACAGATAAAAGCGGCCCCAAATATCGAAGCCGTCTTCAATCTTTACAAATCAGTAGAAACCAAAGCTGCACTCTGGGAAGGCAGAGGCCATTTTGAGTAACGCTCAACGGTATCACTTCTGACTTTAAAAACAGCAATCATGCCCCGCCATCAGCTGGTTCAGTGGTAGGGCATGATTGACTCGGCATAAAACTTCAAATCCTCGAGAATACCGGCCTTTCTGGTATCCTCGTGGTATTGGCCATACAGGTACTCCAGCTTCTGAGCAAAGCGAGAAAAAGCACTCTGCCCTTGAGAATCCTGCGCAAATAATCGAGTTTGCCGAAACAGGTTCCACTCTTCATGCTCTTCCGGTGTCAGACATTCTGGAAAATTTCTTGCCTTGTATCGTCGATAGAGTTCGGGTAAGCGTTCGTCCTGAAAAGCAGGCAGGAATTCTGTGAGATCATCCGCTCCCATCTGCGTGATTTTCTGCATCATCGACCGGTCATGCTGTGAGAAGAACCCTCCAGTGTAAAGTGTCACTTCTGGATCGCCTTCCGAAAGTGCCCGACTCTCTGCTGACGATGCAAATACAGCGGAAATCTTTTCTTCAATATTATCCGCATTTTTTAACAACGATAGATGTTGACGCAGTACATCGCCATCCAGACCAAGCCCTTCCAACTGTGTCTTCGGTAACGACTTCATCATTGTCATGGGCGCAACAACTGGACATTTGTTTAAATGGATCACTTTCAAGGGAATACGTTCAATATCGCCCAAAGCGTCCTTTGACGTGAACACTCGCGCCCTAATTTCATCAGATTCCAGTGCAAGCATCGGGGCAGGGTCAACACGAAGGTCATACACTACGATTCCGTTCTGATTCACCGGGTGCTGAGCCAGAGGCACCACAACGGAACAGGCCCCCATACTCGCAGGAAACATCGATGAAACATGCAAGACCGGGGTTTTGGCTTCTAGATTCAGCACATTTCGAACACTGTGTTTATCTTTATGATTGAATACGTAGTCATACAGATCCCGAGCACGCTCCCGAATCAATTTAGCCAACGCAATCGTTGCCAGCACATCGGACATGGCATCATGCGCCGCGTCATGAATCAATCCATTTTGTTGCGTCAATTGCTCCAGCCGGAAACTGGGTGCACCATCATCCGTACGCGGCCAATTCAACACATCCGGTCGCAGCACATAGACCAGACGCACTAAATCGATAATATCCCAGCGGGAATTGCCGTTTTGCCATTCTCGGGCATAGGGATCAATAAAGTTTCGGTAAAAGCCAAAGCGCGTCAATTCATCATCGAAACGAATACTGTTATACCCCACACCACAGGTTCCGGGACGGGAAAAATGCTCATGGATTTTGCCCATGAATATCGCTTCTGATTCTCCCTCACGCAGTGCATGCTGGGGTGTAATACCCGTGATGAGACAAGCTTCAGGCTCCGGCAGATAATCTTCAGGAGGCTTGCAATAATAGGTAACCGGCTCCTCGATAATATTAAAATCCAGGTCTGTGCGCACACCGGCAAACTGGGAAGGCCTATCAACTTTGGGGTTCGCACCAAATGACTCGTAATCGTGCCAAAAAAAAGAATTCATAGTTTCTACTTAACAGCAATAGTTCCAACTTAACAGTAACAAAAATAACGCGGGCTCGAGCGAACCTAGGGTATCAGATTTGGATCAGCTTAAATAAGTCTCATAAACAAAAAAAGCCCGGATAACCGGGCAACACTGGAAGTTCTTTGTTCATTTCGCCTCTATCAGAGAATATCCACAGCAGCGGTATACTCTCCCACAGGAATGGTTCCGTTCAATGAATAGATTTGCACAAAATAGGTATCATCCCGACTTGCAGCGAAATCCAGCTCGGCAACCGACTCTCCGGAAACAAGCTCATCTGATACCAGTATTTCACCCCGAGAGTTCAGTACCCGAAAAGCAGGCGCATCTAAATCACTGCTACTCACTTCAAGGTGGTACGAACGTCCTCCCTGGAAGTCAACCGCGAATAAGTCATGATCACCAACCATATTCAGACGTGCAGTAATCGATCCGCCCACATCAATGCGAGCATCGGTGCTGAGCGAGTTGACATAATCGTCCGCCATATCGAGAACGGCCTCCAAAGTATATTCGCCGGTGACCACCGTACCGCCGGCATCATAAACCTCGATATAGAACCCATCCGTAACCAATGCGGATATTTGAATCAATGCCTCCGTTTCACCGGCTTCCTGAATATCAGAGTCAATCACCGTATTTCCGCTGCTGTCGAATAAGCGCAAGCCCAACATATCGAGCTCTGCACTTTCTACTCGAAGTGCATACGTATTCCACTGCTCTAGCGTCACACCATACCAGTCCCGGTCGCCCGCGATTTCAATCTGACCATTAACACTACCGTCTATTGCGAGATTCACGGCCGTTCCCGGTGCGCTCCCGGCATCATCGGTGGTACCACTGAGTGCTGCAGCAACTGTATAGGGGCCAACCGGGAAATCTCCCGAAGCATCAAAAATTTCAAGATAGTATGTCCCTGTCAGATCAGGGGTATACCCAACCAATGCGTTGCCATCGGCATCGCCATTCAGATCAGCCCCCAACTCCAAAGCTGATCCATCGAGCAAGCGTAATCCGACTTTATCCAGGTAAGAACTGTTTACGGTAAGGTAATAGGTCGTTCCCTGATCCAAGTCCACAGCCAACCAGTCCGTATCCCCTACGGTCTCAATACGACCCGCAGCAGTATCACCAACCAGAACCACACCGCTCGTAGCCGTAGATCCTGCATAGTCATCAGTGGCATCCACAGCACCGAGGGCTAAATCATAATCTCCCACCGGCGTCGAACCGCCACCATCAACAACTTCAAAATAGAAAGTGCCTGAAGCATTGGCAATAAAAGTCTCTGTCGCGGCAACGCCAGTATGAATCAACGTACCCGTCGCATCGTATACATTAATACGACCAGCATCCAATGTAGGACTGGACAGCGCGATATCATAGCTTTCCCACTGACTCAGGACAGCGGCAAACCAGTCAGCATCCCCTACCCTTTCGAGCCGCCCGGCTGCAGTACCACCCACGGTGATCATCCCGGCTGTACTGGTATCACTGGTAAAGTCATCATCGGCTGCCCCGGCAGAGAAGCTGATGGCGTAATCCCCTACCGGTATGGATCCCGCTCCAGCATCGACCCCGATATAGAAGGTACCCGTTGCTTCCGCGGTATAACTCAAACTCTGTGCACCAGGGCTATTGATGAGAGTTCCAGCTGCATCGTAAAGCGTCAGTACAGGGGCATCGAGATCAGAACTGGTTATGGCAAAATCATACGTTTCCCATTGCGTCAGCGTTACAGCATACCAATCGACATCTGCAACCACTTCGAGTCTGCCCGACATGGAGCCACCGAGACTGATGCTACCTGTTGTCGACGTATCATTGGCATAATCATCGGTCGTATCACCCAAGCCAATACTGAGAATATAGTCACCAACCGATGTCGAACCTGTACCCCCATTAACCTGTACATAATGGGCCCCAGGCGTCACTGCAGTATAGCTTCCACTTGATGATGAAAAATCTGTAAGCAATGCACCTGAAGCATCAAACAGGCTGATCTCAAGATCATCCAGCGCTGCGCTAGTAGCCTGAATATCATAGGTATCCCATTGTGCCAACGTAATCTGGAACCAGTCATTATCGCCCTCCGTCTCAAGACGTCCGGTGATGCTGCTTCCCACTGCAACGTTGCCCGTTGTCGTTGTATCTGCCGCATAATCATCGGCAATTGCATCCAGACTGGCAGCCACCGTGTAATCACCAACAGGAACCGCCCCACCTCCGTCCAGAATCTCCAGATAATAAGTACCCGACTGGGTAATGCTGTAATCCGCTATTGAAGCACTCGTATTATTGTTGAGGATCGTCCCGGTACTGTCATAGAGCTTAATGACCGGTGCATCCAGATCTGAACTTGAAACGTTGAAATCATAGCTTCCGGCGGTACTGATCGACACTGCAAACCAGTCAGCATCGCTGACCTGCTCCAATCGACCGGTACTCGAGCCACCGAGGCTGACAGTCCCGGATGTGGCGGTAGTAGCGTCATAGTCATCTGCGACACTGCTATTTTGAAACGAGACCGTGTATAAACCGGTAGTCGCCGTACTGGATCCGGCATCAACACCGACATAATAGGTACCCGAATTTGTTGCAAGATGTGTCAGATTTGACGCTGCGGGATCGAGCAACAGCGCCCCCGTTTCATCGTAGAGACGAATTTCTGGCGCATTTAAATCCAGACTGCTGACCTGAAAGTCATAGGTCTCCCACTGGACTACGGATACAGCAAACCAGTCAATATCCCCGGCGATCTCAATTTCACCATTGGTAAAGTTTCCGAGTACGACTTTACCAGACGTGCCAGTATTGTCACTGAAATCGTCTGAGATTGTGGCATTCTGGAAAGAAAGTGTATAAAGTCCAACAGGAACTGAGCTACTGCCCGCATTGACCCCGACATAATGAGTGCCGGTACTGGTAGCAGTATATGCAAGCCCTGATGTCCCGGGCGAATTGATAAGCCCGCCCGAGCGATCAAACAGTTCTATCTCCGCACCATCAAGCTCCAGACTGGAAACCAGAAGATCATAACTTTGCCCTTGGGTCATCGAAACAGCAAACCAATCAACATCACCAACGGATTCCAATTCACCATTTGCAAAGTTACCCAGCGCGACACTACCCGTGGTTACAACGTCCGCGCTAAAATCATCACTTTGATCAAGGGTAACGACAACCTGGTAATCCCCGACCGGTTGACTACCTGCATTATCACGTACCTGAATATAAAGGGTATCCGCCGTGTTTGAAGTGTAATCGGTCAGCAACCCATTGCTGCCTGAAGCCAGCACACTTCCGGCAGCATCCACCAGTTGAAGGTTTGGATCATCCAGATCGTGTCCATAGATTTCAACGTTATAAGTTGACCATTGAGCCGGTGTAAATGAAATCCAGTCGACATCCCCTACGCGTTCGATTTCACCGTCAGCGACCCCCTCGGAAGCGCCGCCCTCGATTACAATGCTTCCTGCCGTACTCGAGTTCGCAACGTAATCATCTCCTGCATACACGGCAGTACTCAGATCATAGGTGCCGGTACTATTCCCATCCAGATCTGAAACAACTATATGATAGGTACCCGAGACGGCAGCATTAAAACGCACACTCGAAGCATTAACACCAATTGAAAACGCAACTGCATCACCGGAAGGGTCAAACACTCTGAGCGTTGCTTGATCAAAAAGAGCATTACTCAGGTCTATGCTGTAGGATTGCCACTGCTCAAGTGTGATTGAAAAAATATCCCGCTCACCGTCCACACTCAGATCACTCGAAATCGCATCTCCCGGACTCAGAGCGGTCACTCCGGATAGATCCCCTGGCAGCCCAACTGTTGACAGGCCGTTAAGATAACTATGGCTACTGTCTATTCCGGTAGAGACTGTCGCCGGCGTCGCATCCACTGTGCTGAGTATGCTGACAGCATCATTAATCAGTGTTGCATCATAGACAACAGACACCAAATCAACGTATTGCGTAAAATCATTTGCTACGTCGAGTTTGTTCTCCGCCGCACTCAAGTCACTTCCCGTGGCACCGTTTAATACTTCATAAGCCAATTGGGCCGAGGTCAAATCGCCATTGTCCAATAGTCCGACATAGTAATCGCGACCAGCAGTATCGGGTAATCTCGAAAAAATTTGCTGGTAGATCGCATCAACCATTTCGGTGTGCGTCAGGCTACCATAACGATCAACATACTCCTGGGAGGTACCAAAAACATCTATGATGGCAGTCATATCGCCACCCGCTGCCTGAAGCTCGCCCGACCAATACGCGATGCCCGCGGAATCCCCTGGACGACCGTAATAAGCCACGTACATCAATTGTATTTTGTCTTGATTAGACCGATATGCCATAATTTACCTTCCACCCACAGCAAATCAGCCGCAAACGCCTGACGTTGTTAACGGCTGAAATTTTTGTTTTTATTGTCCATGACCTTTAGAACAGACCAAGGCTTCGATCAATAAACTCAGTCCGCACACGGGGTACACCTGCAGCTAATTCAGACAAATTGATTGTCATGGCAGTCGGGATATTGACGTGTACTCCAACGTCAGTGGCCACAATACTGCCAGACGGTGATTGCCAATCTAGAGCTTGTTTCTGGTAGGAGAAAAAGTAATCACTGGTAAATCCGACCGTACCATCACCATTGTCGACACCCACTTCAAAAGTCTGGATATTGCTGATCGCAGTACAATTGTTTTCCGACATGCAATCAGTGGTCTCCCCTTCCAGGCCGATATGGGTCGCTCGACTTGAGTTAGCGAGGCCTGCATTGGTTAGCAGTTGAGCGTCTTTCAATTCCCCTGAACCATCATCGAGCTTGATACCGATGTTCCCCGAGAAACTATCAAAATCACCGGAAACAGTCCCTCTGGCCTGATTAAAGCCCATACGGAAACCCACCAGCTCACCGCCGTCCTGTGCGATCTCAAAATAGGGATCGACCCCGGAGAACGGCACAATCTCGTTCTCGGCGTATGTGTTTCCATCAATTTGAATTTTGTTGCTGTCCCGGGAAATATGCCCCAGGGATACGTTAGAAGCTTGTAGATCAGCACCGGGAGCACCTTCCATAAGGTCATACTCACCGAGTACAACTGCATCTACGTTGGTTTGAATATCGGCAGATACGCCGAGTGTGAATCGAGTAAAGTCGGTACCTGTAGCGGTCTCAACAACATCAAAAGCAATTGCTGCCTGACCAGTAAATTGCCTGAGCGAATCATCATCAATCGCCTGCAGGTCTGCATAAACAGGCTCGGTAAGACCTACCGAGCACCCAGCAGCGAGCAGTGCGATCGAGAGATTCCTCCCTGTATCGCGAGTCTTTTTCATTTTTAGTGTCTCTGAAACTGAAAGCTATTTTTTGTTGATTTTGCTTACTGTTGTCGATTTTGCTTTTTATTATGTTTTCTTGCTTATTTTTATATTTTCTTGCTTTTTATTATTTTTTGTATCTTTTTTGTTATATCGACAATATACAGCAGAACGCCCTGGATTTTGTGAACCAAGGCACAGAGACACTGATCACTGATATTATTTAACGTTGAACTATGAAGACAATCACATTTTCCTTATATTTCAGTAATTTGGTACATTTTAACAATACTTCTGTACCACTTTTTACTGGCACAAAAGTACTTAATCCCCGCCATTCAGATCATGCTTAGAATAAACCTACCCCGCGATCTATATACTCACGACGAACACCATGAATACCCTCATAAACTTCATGCAGGTTCACCTTTACCGCTCCAGTGGGAAGATTTAAAAACGCGCCAGAGGTTGCTGATACGAAATTTGACATCGCCGTAGCAGATGAATCAGTGGACCATTCCATGTCTCGCGTCTGAAATGACAGAAATAAGCCCGAAGCGGTATCCGTGATGTACTGGCGACCATTGATCTCTTCTACTTTACCAACCGGCATACTCTGGAAATTTGTGAGCGGGAAACACGTTGGAATACCCAACATGACACAGTCATCTGACTGGATATAAATATTGTAACAAGCGAATAAACCAAACAGGCCACAGCCAGAACTGCTCACCTGTTCGGATCGAGAAGCACTTCCGATCAAGTTTGCATCGGAAAGTAAGGGCACAACACCTGCAGCCAGAAAGTCAGCACCTTCAATCGTGAACTCGGTACCGTTTTGCATGCCGATATACTGTGAACGCACAGGGTCAGCTTCACCATTCTCGTCAACCAAGATAGCCTGTGCGCTGAGTTCACCGTCTGCAACCAGCAGTGGTGTCAGAAGTGTCAGTGCTTCTTCGAGAATATTTCCATCCTGCTTTTGTCTTGCAGCAGACAGCCCATCGACATCATCACGGATATCAACTTCGACTGCACCAGACAGTGAGAGAATGTTACCTGACAGAATCCCTTTCGAATCACCAAAACCAATACGAACACCAATCATTTCATTGGTTGCATCATCAAATGCAAATTCAAGAAAGGGGTCGTTTATCTGAAACGGTACGACTTCACCTTCACTGTAGTTGATCGGTCGTCCACGGGAATCAAAACCTTTTGCCACCATCGGTACAGATTTATATTTATTGGTGTAATCGTTACTGTGAATGTATCCAAGCGAAAAATTAGTAGCATGGATATCCGCACCGGTTGACTCTAGGCCTGCTTCTGAGCCATCACATGTGTAGCACGCCTTACCATTCAAGGACGGATCAGTCGGGTGGTTTTCCCAGCGATGATACTTGCCAAGCTCCATCTCTTCTGCAACCATCATCGTGTCGATTTTCATGCCGAGGTTTACGCGAGTGTAGCTAATGTCAGATTGTGTCGGATGGCTATTTTGATCGATAGAAATGAATGCCTGTCCGGTGATATCAGACATTTCCTCATCCGAAATTGCTTTTAACTCACCATAGGAGTCTGCCGGGTATAGCGTTGAGCCAATCAGAAGCAAGCCGCCACTCACAATTGATAGACACTGCTTCCCAAACGAACATTGCCTTGTTTTAGTTAAATCAGTCCCTTGTTCAAATGCCGCCATTGCCATCGCGTTACCCATATTCTTGTTGTGGTCTCTGAATTTATGCTGTTAACACAAATACCTTGCTGAGGACGCAGAACCAAAAACGTTCCGGTACAATCGTATGGCACAAATGTACAAAGAAAGCCGATTTGTCTCCTCCCCCAAATGGGTGAACCTGGGCGACGCTATTCACAAAGTTGTCTACAAATTGTCACATAATGTTAAATTACGATAATACATGGCCACTTCTCGCACTGAGCGTACTATGACTGAACACCTCGCCATTTATGAGCCATTGACAAATGTAGAATAGGTTCACATTTCTGTACAAAATATCTATTTTCGCAATATATTTCTTTTTTGTTCTATTTTATTCCTTATCAATTCACCAACGGTCATTTTCAATCATTTCGTGTAATTTAGATTACATTTCGAAAACCGGTTTAGAGTATTTATTCTTATTAGAACAATTCGTCATTTTTTGTGATACTTGCACAAATTTCTGACGTTTGATTCCGGTTTAGCGATAATTTAACCTCTGTAAAACAAAGCTATAACAACAAAACACTCAGAGACACAACGTCATCCATTGATTACAAAATAACAACAAGGGCGTTGTATGATTCAAGTCAGCAGAGCAACAACTAGAACCAGAAACAGTCAGCAACTGGATCACTACGAAAATACTTACAGCCACAAAAACGAACATGATTTCAGACGAGTAACTTCACAAACCAATATTGTCCGTTTACTTGTATCTGTAGTGGTATTTGCAATCGGCACTGGGAAGGCGTTGGCAGACTTAGTACCAATGAATAATGGTGAACTTGCTTCAATATCTGGCCAAGCCATGTTCAGTATTGATCAATACTCACATCCGGATCCAACGGAAAATACCAACTACACACGCATCAATCTTGGACTGGATGTCGAGACCGTACTGAATGCCGACGTACTTGAGCTCGGCAGGTATGAGCGAGCCGGTGAAAAACCAGGGACTTCCGATGTACTCATCAACAACTTTGGTTTGGGCAATATTTATACATCGTCGTACTACGACAACAATCCCAAATCGCCGCGCCCGCTTAAAGAAAATGGTGAAGAGTATGTTGACGGTGAGTTAGTCCCCTTCACGCTGCATGACCCCTTTATAGAATTCTCCTTTAACGAAGCCACCGGACAACCTACCGGAGTGCGTATTGGATTTGGTGATTCCAAAGGTTTTCTGTCCGGCAATATTGAAACCCTTACAGGAAATATCAATGTTGATATTCTCGACCGAGGAGAAGGCCTTACGGAAGCCTCCTCCAATGGTAATCTGTTTGATCAGGTGGTTATCGCACTCGCTCCTTATCTGGCAGGAGGAAGCCCGATCTACACCAAAGCCGAGCTGGTCGATATGGAAGGTGAACTTGACCCGGTACGAGCGGAGTATGCCGGTGTACCAGATGGGGAAAAATTTGTCATTGAAGATGTGAGTGGCGCAACACGTTGGCTGATTAATACAGTTTCACCTTTGAACAGTAGCACTATTGAAAATCCGAACTGTTCTTTTTTCTGGTGTCCTGCTGGAGACATTATCATCACAGTCGAAGACTGTTTGGTTCTCGGGATCACGGCTTGTTTCGATTTAGGTGACTTCAATAGTCTGCCTATCGGGAAAATAGAGGAAATTAATGGCAAACGCTACATTACCGACGCCGTACCCGGAGTATTTATTTCATTGCAATCGCAAGACGTTGACTGGTTAATCGATACAGCTAACCTGTCTCCAAACCCTGAAGATTTCTTGCGCGCAACACAGGGCGCATTCCTGAATATCCCGAACAGTGCCGTTGAATTCAATTTGGCCGAGGCATTGAATGGGATCGACCGGGTTCGGACAGAATACATCGACCGGGGTGTGGGGCTGTTCTAGAGGAGTTCTCTACAAATTTCATGCAACATTGAAAACAGATGGAAAATAACTGGATTGATCCACTGACTTTCAGTCCAGATCTGGTTGAGCCAGTTTGTCATTACGAAAATCTCAAATTGCGCTCATCAGACACCAAACCTATGTACCATTACAAAATGTAGAATAGCATCACATTTTAGAACGAAAGTACAAATTGATCCATTATTTTCGTTTTTGATTTTAAACCTGAAATTCTTTTCGCTTAAACAAACTTTAACGCCTTTTCAGTTCGATTTAGAACATCCTTACAAAAAACTGTGATTCATTTCCGTCGTGATATTCAATATTGAATGACGACAACCTGTTGTAACAACACTTCACAATCCCTCTCCCCATTGATTACAAATTAGCTCTTGATTACTCTGAAGTCACTCGATTCACACAACTATAAAAACAGAGACACAGCGTCATCCGTTAATTTCAAAAATAACAAGGGACGTTGTATGCACACCTGCAAACAATTGAAAACTATCTTAATCTCTATCTTTGCTTTACTCATAGGGACAATTTGTCACGCCGAGCTAAAACCAATTTCAGACGATGAAATGTCCAATGTAACCGGTCAAGCTTTCTTCTCCGTGGATAGTTACGACTATGATGGAACCGATTTCATGCGCGTGAATCTAGGCATTGAAATCGAAACATTGCTTGACATTGGAGAGCTGGAAGTGGGTCGCTACCACCGATGGGAGAATGGAGATGCGTGTCTGGAATGCGATGGCACCGAACCCGGTTTGGAGCGCCACGCAGCGGATCTTATGCTGGAAAACTTTTCCTTGGGACACATCGATAAAGACACTGGAGAGATCGATCCATTTTATTTAAACGAACCATTCCTCGAATTCGCGTTAGATGATCAAGGCACACCTATTGGAGTTCGTTTAGGCTTTGCGAACGCCAAAGGCTGGCTATCGGGTAACATTCAAAGTTTAACGGGAAACATCGATATCGCGATTCAGGATACCGCTTACGGTTTATCACAAATGGCTCCCGATTGTTCTGCCGGTGCATATGAATGCTTTTTGGGATTATTACTCAGCATATTGGGCCCTCCAATTCTCCAAGGCTCCCCCCTGGAAGCCGAAGCAAACCTCATCAGCCCAGAGGGTGAATTAGACCCTGTGCGCGCGAATATGGTTGGCCTGGAGAATGGGAAAGAATTCCGTGCAGATGGCACAGGTGAAATTAACTTTTTCGAGCGAGGCCTGTTGGATCTGATGATCGCGCTTACGCCGTCACGCTATAACGCACGGAGGGAGGGCGATGTTGTTATTTTTGAAGCCGCCAACTGTGACATACTAAGCGTTCCTGTTTGTTTTGATTTTAGGAAGGCCTGATTAATCAGCCATATTTATAGACGAAGCCCACTTTCGGCAAATCTCGTCAAAATCAGCGGGTCTTCTTCCTGATTTGCCACCTTATGTGGCCGTTACGCGCCTACAAGGCGCAACTTGCCTGTTAAACTGGCTGCAAATGCCTTTTGGCAAGCACAATATTCGCCAACGCACATTTTGTAAATACCGCATGTGCGTTCTTATCCAACCCTTTGTATCTCACTTTTTTGTAACCAAACTGGCCTTTCAGCACGCCAAATACATGCTCAACACGAGACCGTATTTTCGATTTGAATCGGTTTGACGATCTTTCCTGATCTGAAAGCGGCCTGTTGCGATACGCCTTTCTCTGAGTGAAATCTTTGGCATTGGGAGCTCGCTCTTTAAGCACTTCCTTTAGGCCAGCGTAAGCAGAATCCCCCCATAATCGAGTTTCATCTCCGTGAAGTAAATCTTCCAGCACCTGAGAGTCATGAACATTTGCAGGTGTCACGACAACCGAATGAATCAGCTTGGTTTTGCTGTCCACACCAATGTGTGCTTTCATGCCAAAATACCACTGGTTGCCTTTCCTAGTCTGCTTCATTTCCGGGTCGCGTTGTTTGTCTTTGTTCTTGGTTGAGCTTGGTGCGTTGATAATGCTGGCGTCAACTATCGTGCCTCGTGATACCTTTAAACCATTCTCCTCCAAATAAACATTCACTAAACGAAACAGCTCACCACCAAGATTATGCCTCTCCATCAAATGGCGAAACTTACAGATAGTCGTTTCATCTGGCACAGGTTCCTTGCCCAAATCTATCCCAACAAAAAGACGCATTGCTCTTGAGTCATAGAGTGCTTCTTCTGCACCGGGATCCGACAACTCAAACCAATGCTGGAGGAAATGAATACGAAGCATACGTTCCAAACCGACTGGCTTGCGTCCTGCGCCTTTCGGAGGTTTTGGATAATAGGGTTTTATTGCGTCACTCAATTCCTTCCACGGAATGATTTGATTCATTTCATCAAGGAAAATCTCTTTTCGGGTTTTCTTTCGGTAAACCTCAAACCCTGTCGCTTCCAGACTCTGTTGTTTCATGTGCAAACCAGCTTATTGTTGTTTGGGGTATGGTATATCATTTTTGTTAATTAATCAGAGATGCCTTTACTAACTTTGGCAGCTTCGAGATTGGTCGGGGAACTGAAAATGGCACTCCAGGTCTCTTCCTCTCTGTACAGACCGCAGATACCATAAAGTGGGCCCAAACCTTTGAAAACAAACCAGGTAGTGCAGTTCAAACATTCCAGGAAACCGGCTTTGGAACATTTTTCAATATCCCGAATGATGGTGTAGCCGTAACACTACAGGAGGCTATGAACGGAATCGAACGGAAACAAACTCATTTTATCAATCGTGGTATGGGACTGTTCTGACGATTCAGTTTCAATTAAGCCTATTAAGTTTCGAGGCGGTAAGCGATTGATCCACATCAACCATCCGAAGCATTACCCTGACTATTTATTAGAGAGTTATGGTAACGGATCGATTGCTTACCGACTTGTCAAAAACATAAAGCTCCCAAGCAGCATTTGTCATTTGTCATTTGTAACAACACTGAATCCGAAACCATAGAAATGGTCAAAAAATAGACCACAATCACATTTTGGA
Organism: Oleiphilus messinensis; assembly: GCF_002162375.1. GTDB lineage: Bacteria > Pseudomonadota > Gammaproteobacteria > Pseudomonadales > Oleiphilaceae > Oleiphilus > Oleiphilus messinensis. The sequence continues at coordinate 3,975,328 of NZ_CP021425.1, forward strand.
ACGAAAGTACATTTTGTTCTTTTTCTTTCGAATTTGATTGTCACGCGATGCTCATCACCTATTCCGAACACATCTATTACAACACCCTTCTTTTGAGAACATGCCGCCAAATTACTGTGATTTAGTTCCGCAACAATATTCCAAAAAGAACTCGCGCAACACTTCGATACACTTTATCACTAATTGATAACACGCCAACTCTTGATTAATCTGAGACAGCTAGGTTCAGAACAATATAATAAATAATACTCAGAGACACGACGTCATCCGTTCAATTCTAAAAATAAGATGGGGCGTTGTATGAACAATATCGGCAAGCGGCTGCACTTTGGCATAATCTCGGTGATCGCGTACCTGACCGCGTCACTCTGCCAGGCAGAACTAAAACCAATTTCGGACACAGAAATGTCCGACATAACGGGTCAGGCTTTTTTCTCAGTGGATAACTATGCCTATGAGGGTACGGAGTTCATGCGTCTTAATCTTGGACTTGAGATTGAGACGCTACTAGATATAGGTGAACTTGAGGTGGGCCGCTACCATCGCTGGGAGAACGGTGACCCCTGTCTAGAGTGTGACGGTACTGAAGCCGGCTTGGAACGCCATCCTGCCGACCTCATGCTGAAGAATTTCTCACTCGGCCATATTAACGAAGATACGGATGAGATAGATCCATTTTACCTAAAAGATCCATTTCTTGAGTTCGCATTAGACGATCAGGGTACGCCCATTGGTGTACGTCTCGGATTTGCCAACGCGAAGGGGTGGCTATCTGGCAACATCACAAGTCTTACCGGTAATATTGATATCGCCATCAAAGATACGGCTTATGGCCTCTCACAGATGGCGCCAGATTGCTCGGCAGGAGCGTATGAATGTTTTCTCGGGCTGCTTTTGAAAGTCTTGGGCCCGCCCATATTACAAGGCTCCCCCCTTGAGGCTGAAGCAAATCTGGTCAATCAGGAAGGCGACCTGGATCCAGTACGCGCCAATATGGTTGGCATGGAGGATGGCAAAGAGTTTCGAGCCGACGGCACTGGAGAGATTAACTTCTTTGAACGCGCCCTACTGGATTTAATGATCGCACTGACACCTTCACGCTACAATGCTCGACGAGAAGGCGATATTGTGATTTTTGAATCTGCCAACTGCGATATATTGAGCGTTCCCGTATGCTTTGACCTTTCCAACTTTGGTAGCTTCGAAATCGGTAGAGGCACCGAAACAGGAACGCCAGGCTTATTTCTCTCAGTACAGACCGCAGATACGATAAAATGGGCGCAAACCTTTGAAGAGAACCCAGGCAGCGCAGTTCAAACATTTCAAGAAACGGGATTTGGCACGTTTTTTAATATTCCCAACGATGGTGTTGCCGTCACATTGCAGGAGGCAATGAACGGCATAGATCGTAAACAAACCCACTTTATTAATCGAGGTATGGGTCTGTTCTAAAAACCGCTCATAGGTAAAAATAACACATTGAGTGCGTGAAGGTTTCCTGGTTCACACAGATTTCGCGCACTCTCTTGGATGTTTTAATCTTATCCTTCCAATATAGCCGCACGCACTCATTGGCTTGCTTGTTCACATCATCCGATAAGAGAGAGCGGATTTTGAATCTTGTCCATCTGACCGGTAAAACGCTAAAACAATCCCACGCCTCTATCGATATATTCCGTACGAACTCGACTGATTCCATTTAATGCTTCGTTCAAATTGAATTGAACTGCGCTATTCGGCACATTGAGGAATGCGCCTTGGGTCGCACGTAAGAAATCTTCAGGATTTGGAGCCAGCTTGGCGGTATCGACCAGCCAATCGACATCCTGTGATTGAAGCGAAATGAACACACCAGGAACGGAATCTGTTAAATAGCGTTTACCATCAATCTCTTCAATCTGTCCAACAGGTAAACTCTTGAAGTTCCCCAAATCGAAGCAGGCAGTTATCCCAAGAACCAGGCAATCTTCTACAGTAATCTCGATATCACCCGCCGGACACCAGAAAAACGAGCAATTAGGGTTATTGATGTTGCTACTATTCAGCGGTGAAACCGTGTTAATCAACCAACGTGTCGCACCACTCACATCTTCAATCACAAATTTTTCACCGTCAGGCACCCCAGCGTACTCCGCCCTGATCGGATCCAGATTACCATTCATATCCACCAACTGCGCCTCAGTTCGAATCGGACTTCCCCCAGCAAGGTAAGGTGCGAGCGCAATTACAATTTGATCAAACAGGTTTCCGTTGGAGGACGCTTCCTGTAGCCCTTGACCTCTATCTAGAATTTCAACATTAATGTTCCCGGTAAGGGTCTGGATATCCCCGGACAGAAACCCTTTCGAGTCGCCAAATCCAATACGTACGCCGGTCGGTTGCCCAGTCGTTTCATCAAATGAGAACTCGATAAACGGATCGTGCATTGTAAAGGGAACGAGCTCTCCTTCTTGATACTGGGAGCCATCTGCTTTCAATGGTCTGGGAGACTGGGGATTATTTTGATAATAGGCATCGCTGTATATACCGCCCAAACCAAAATTATTAATCAATACATCAGAAGAGCCTGCTTTTTCACCTGCGCGCTCGTATCGCCCCAACTCAAGAACATCCGCGTTGAGTACAGTCTCAACATCGAGACCTAAGTTGATCCGGGTGTAAGACGTATTTTTTAAAGGATCGGGATGGTCGTACTGGTCAATACTGAACATGGCTTTACCCGATACAGACGCAAGCTCGGAATCATCCATAGCCTTCAATTCCGCGTGTAGACCGGGCACGCTCAAGCAAACCGCAATGACTGAGGAAACTAGAACCTTACGCATCATGTTATCGAACCCCCTACCACAGAGCTCAAAACTGGGTTAATTGTCCGTTTTCTATTGAACATTTGACCTTCATAAACTGGATTGCAGGCAAAACGAATACAATCGCCAAATGCAGCATCCATTGAATACAATTGCCGGTTGATCGTGGTCATACAACGCCTTTTTTATTTGAGTAATACGAGGATTGACGTCGTGTCTCTGAATTTTTTTAGTTGTTGTGAAGAGTAAGAGTAGCGGAAGGTTATTCTAGAATCAGTAGTAGTTAGCGGTGCTTTCTGTTACTAAAAGTGAACATATGATCACTTTTGTAATCTCATTAAAGTTAAAGAGAGGCACTAACGATATATTGATGTGAAGAAAGTTGAAGTGATGGAAGCCAGCTTAAAAGACAATGATACAGTATCGGAATTTTACACATAAAAAAACCCCAGTGGTGTTTACCACTGGGGTTTTTAATTAGGAGCCTGACAATGACCTACTCTCACATGGGGAGACCCCACACTACCATCGGCGCTGGACGGTTTCACTACTGAGTTCGGTATGGGATCAGGTGGTTCACGTCCGCTATGATCGTCAGACAAAACAAGTTGATCGTATGCGTTCTGTCTTTAACTGTTCATGGCTGAACAAAGCGAGTAAACAAGATTCACAGTCATTTGATTTTGGGTCAAAACCGCTTGGGTGTTATATAGTCAAGCCACACGGGCAATTAGTACTGGTTAGCTCAACGCCTCACAACGCTTACACACCCAGCCTATCAACCTCATGGTCTTTAAGGGCCCTTTAGGAGGCTCAAGCCTCAGGGAGATCTTATCTTGGAGGGGGCTTCCCGCTTAGATGCTTTCAGCGGTTATCCCGTCCGAACATAGCTACCGGGCAATGCAATTGGCATCACAACCCGAACACCAGCGGTTCGTCCACTCCGGTCCTCTCGTACTAGGAGCAGCTCTCCTCAAATCTCCAACGTCCACGGCAGATAGGGACCGAACTGTCTCACGACGTTCTAAACCCAGCTCGCGTACCACTTTAAATGGCGAACAGCCATACCCTTGGGACCGGCTTCAGCCCCAGGATGTGATGAGCCGACATCGAGGTGCCAAACACCGCCGTCGATGTGAACTCTTGGGCGGTATCAGCCTGTTATCCCCGGAGTACCTTTTATCCGTTGAGCGATGGCCCTTCCATACAGAACCACCGGATCACTAAGACCTACTTTCGTACCTGCTCGACGTGTCTGTCTCGCAGTTAAGCGCGCTTATGCCTTTACACTAACCGTACGATGTCCGACCGTACTTAGCGCACCTTCGTGCTCCTCCGTTACGCTTTGGGAGGAGACCGCCCCAGTCAAACTACCCACCACACAGTGTCCTCGATCCCGTTTCGGGACCTGAGTTAGAACCTCAACAGTACCAGGCTGGTATTTCAAGGTTGGCTCCACTCGAACTGGCGTCCGAGTTTCAAAGCCTCCCAGCTATCCTACACAAGTAATGTCAAAGTTCACTGTGAAGCTGTAGTAAAGGTTCACGGGGTCTTTCCGTCTAGCCGCGGATACACAGCATCTTCACTGCGATTTCAATTTCACTGAGTCTCGGGTGGAGACAGCGTGGCCATCGTTACGCCATTCGTGCAGGTCGGAACTTACCCGACAAGGAATTTCGCTACCTTAGGACCGTTATAGTTACGGCCGCCGTTTACCGGGGCTTCGATCAAGAGCTTCGCAGATGCTAACCCCATCAATTAACCTTCCGGCACCGGGCAGGCGTCACACCCTATACGTCCACTTTCGTGTTTGCAGAGTGCTGTGTTTTTAATAAACAGTCGCAGCCACCTGGTATCTTCGACCGG